>CAYODN010000024.1:10685-13484 GCA_964402735.1 uncultured Candidatus Peribacteria bacterium
CCGGACTAAAAGGCGTTATGGAAATGCACTTCAAAGAAAATATTGAAAATTGTCTCGGAAATTCCGACAAAAAAACAAAAGAAGAAGTGGGAACCCTACTCGAAAGCATTCTTAAATCAAAATAATTTTTAAATTAAAAAATATGGCGCAAGCAAAAGAAATCAAAGGAAACGTATTTCAGGAAGAAGTACTAAAGTCAAATATTCCCGTACTCGTGGACTTCTACGCCCCATGGTGCATGCCATGCAGAATGATGGCCCCTATTCTCGACGAGCTTTCATCGGAGATGGAAGGAAGTGTAAAAATTCTGAAAGTAAACACTGAGGAACCGGAAAACATGCTTCTTTCAATGACATATCAAATTCAAAGCATTCCAAACATGAAGCTTTTTAAAAACGGACAAATGATTAAAGACTTCGTAGGAATGAGATCAAAAGAACAACTGAAAGAGGAGATCAACTCCGCGGTGAAATAAAAAGTTCAAAAAAACTTTAAAAGATAATTTTCAAAACTTCGGTTTTAAATTATCTTTTTTTGTTTTAAAATTTAATGAAAGATAATATTAAAAATGATTATAAACTCCCTTTTCATTTTTGTATCGGCAAGCCTTCTGGGCTGGATAATCGAAATATTTTACAGAAGCCTGAAATCAAAAAAAATCATCAATCCGGGATTTTTAAACGGCCCATATTTACCCATTTACGGCACATCTGCGGTTATACTTTTTTTCGTTTCAAACTTGGAAACCTCAATCTACGCAAAAATTTTGATTTTGATGATTTTCCCAACGCTGGGAGAACTCTTAACCGCAATATTCTTTTTCTATTTTTACAAAATTCGACTTTGGGATTATTCAAAGGAATTTTTAAATTTCAAAGGATTTATTTGTCTTTTGCATTCATTTTATTGGGCTTCTTTAAGCCTTTTATTTTACAAATATATTTTCCCGGAAATAAACATTTTAATCCAAAAAGGATTTTCAAATGTTTTCATTTTAATCATCGGCATAATTTTCGGAATAATGATCCTTGATATGTGGAATTCCTTTAATATTGCAAACAAAATCAAAAAAATCGCACTCGAAATCGCAGGTGAAGAAAAACGAAAATTTTCACTCGATTACTTCAATCTCAAATCCGAAATTCCGCTTCACTTAAACCGCGGCCACAAATTCATAAGGAATTTTATTCTCCCATTTCGAAATCTTTCAAACACGCATATCAAAGAATTTTTGAAAAAAATTATTGTTGGAAAAACTAAAAACTTATAGACCGCATACCTCGGTCATCGATGGACAATCGTTCGCACTTTCCATACACTCGATTTTTTCTTTAGACCAGCTTTCGCACTCCAGCATACAAGAAGAAAGCCCCTCATCAAAAAGCTTCTGATCGGCATTGGGAACGAGCGTAAGACATTGATTATTGTAATTTTGGCAAGCATCTTCACAATTTAAAGCGTCTTTTTCAGGAAAGACACACTGCGAAATTTTCTCGGACGCCCGTTCACAATTTTCAGAATTTAATTCCAAGTCTGAAAAATTAAAGCCACAAGAAGCACAAGAACTCTTGCACTGATCTAGAGAAAAATCTGATCCGCAAATATTTTCAAAACTTTCGCATTTCGTTTCACAAGTCTCTTCCTTTTGAATTTCAGAAGCACAGGAAGAAAAACCAAGCAAAGAAATAAGAAATACTAAGCTTAAAAGTGAATGTTTCATAAATCGAAGATTAAAAGAATTTTTTGGCTGGGGCGGAGGGATTCGAACCCCCGAATGCTGGGTCCAGAACCCAGAGCCTTACCACTTGGCGACACCCCAAAAGCAATTTCGTTTACACGCCCGAAAATCTAATACAAATCCTTGATTTCATCAAGAATAATTTGCTCCACATCGCTCACACACTGATTAAGCTTCCCAAAAGGATTTTTCACAACATAAGTGCATTCGTTCTTGATCTTTATTTCCTTTTTCATACTCTCCATCCTTCGTAAAAACTCCTCCTCACTCATTTCACCTCGAGCTCTGATCCGTTCTTCAAGCTCTTTTTCATCTCCCAAATCGATAAAAATGGAAACCAAATTTTGAGCGGGAATAAGTTCCTTAATACTCAAAAAGCCTTGCACATCAACTTCCCTTACAACAACAGCCCCTCCGGATAAAGCGTCTAAAATCGTTTTCTTATCGGTTCCGTAATAATTGATTTCGTGAACTACTGCGTATTCCAAAAAATCTCCTGCGGAAATCTTTCTTTTAAACTCGTCGAGAGTGATAAAATGATATACTTCTCCGCTTTTCTCCCCCGGTCGAATTTCCCTTGTTGTAAAGGAAATCGGATACACAAATCCTTTATATCTTTGTTTAATCGCTTTAAGAACGGAACTTTTGCCGGATCCCGAAGGACCAACGATAAGAAAGAGCTTTCCAATGAGATTATTTTCACTTTGCATGCTTGATTTTGTGTTTAAATTATGGTATTATATATTGATTTCAACATATACAAAAGAAGTATATTTCAATCTATGGATAATATCAAAGAATTATGTTGAAATACTTGGTCTAAAGTGATAAAATACTAAGAATTTGTTCATTAACAATTCAGCTCCCTAAGCGAAAAGTAGGGGTCAAAAGAGTAAAACTGTACAAAATTTTTATTCTCCTGCTCCCTACTTTTCGATGGCATTCCAACCGATGCCACCGTTAAGATCCCTCCGAAAAAAAATCACGGCAGGGACCAAAACAAAAACAAAAACAACAAAAAAACCGCATTCTCTCGGTAAAACGAGAGGTGCAACAAAAAC
>CAYODN010000025.1:0-13425 GCA_964402735.1 uncultured Candidatus Peribacteria bacterium
CGTTAAACGAATACAAAGCTCAAGGTTATTCCCTTTTTATGGAGCTGCTTCACACAATAAAATTCAACACAATAAATACGCTTTTCAAAATCGATATCGAAAAAATCGTCCCGGCAGAGTTGCTTCAAAAAGCCGAAATACGAGGCATAAAAACGAACGAAAGCGAAATTGAAAATTTAAAAAGCACAAGAGCAATGGCGAAAGAAAATGATAATCCCGTATTTACAAGAAGCCGACCTTCCGCCCCGATCAGTGTGGAAAAAGTGGGACGAAACGATGCTTGCCCTTGCGGTAGCGGAAAAAAATACAAAAAATGTTGTGAACTTAAAAACGCAAACTAAAAATGCCGGTAAAAATCGTCATTAAAAAAAGTAAATACGAAGGTTTTCTCATAAAAACCATCAAACTTTTATTTGGCATTTTTCTGCAAAGTTTTTTTCTGATGATATGTTTAAAATTTTTCAAAGAAATCGGCCTTTATCTGGGCATCGTCCTTTCAATAGTTTTGGATATACTCGCGATAAAATTTCTCTACAAAAAAGAGACACTTCGACTCACAATAATAGGAATGACGGCCACAACAGTTTTTTTGATCATCACCTATCTTGCGCTTTTATATTTCCTTCACAACAATTTAAATATTTAAAAAATGAAAAAAATATTTTTTTTCGCAGTAATGGTGGTTACGATGCTTTCCTCCTGCATTTTCGAAAAACCCACGGAGGTTTCACTTTTTTACTACAAACAAGCCCTCGACCCCGATGCTGTATGCACTGAAAACGCATTTCTTCCGGTTAAACGAGAGATAAAGTCCGAAAATCTCATTTTCGACACGATTTCACTTCTAATTGAAGGCGATCTAAGTCAGGACGAAAAACAAGAAGGCTTTTCCACGGAATTTCCGCACCCCGATTTCAGCCTTTTGGAAGCAAATCTTGATGAAAACGGAACACTCACTCTCGATTTCACGGTTGTTCCCGGTTTTACAAGCGGCGGATCTATGCGAATGAAAATTTTAAGTACACAAATCGAAAAAACATCTAAGCAATTCCCCGAGGTTAAGGAAGTGAAATACAAGAACCCCGAACTCTTTCAGCCCTAAATAAGCCCTCCGACAACAAGCTCAGTCGTCACAAAATAAATTCAATCAAAAACGGCCATAAAAAGCCGTTTTTTTCATGTTCGCAAAACCCCAAAACAAGTTAAAGCAACACCGTTTTAGCCAAAGTCAAGCGTCTGCCTCATACTTAAGACTTAAATCTTTAACCCCAATCAAATGGAAAAAAGAATTGAGTCAAAACAAGGCGAAGGCAAGAAGTATCTTTCCCTCCCACTTAAAAACACCGTTGCAATTTTTTCAAAGCCCTTTAAAGGCCTTGAAGCGGAAATCCTGGAGTTCTTGAAAAGCAAGAATCCGAAAAAAATCGTATTTCTCGATACACCACCAATGCAAGGTGCGCTTACGGCAATCGACCAAATTAGAGAAATTTTGCCGAAAGTGGAAATCATCTGGAGAGATCATCACGATATCAAAAGTCCTTCAAATGAAAGAGACGCAGAGATCGCAAACATCGCCGGTCAAATAAGAGAAAAAATCGGTGAAAGTGCGGTAATTGAAACGAGAAAAGATTATCCTGCAATAAGCCTGCTACTAAATGAAGGCCAGTATAATTCAGAGGATACCGTAATTATTGCGGACAACGACCTCGACGGATTCACCGGCGCACTCAAGGCAAGCGGAATCACCTACCCCGAGTTGGACAAAGATGCCGAAATCTTGGATGGACCAAGAAGTATGCAAAACGAAAACACACTTTCCGAAAAAGCATGGCTTCTCACAAGAGCAATGTCCACATTGCCTCCATTTAACCCAAGCGCGCCACACATCTCGATATCCGCGAAAGAAGCTTTATACAAGGAGTTCATTGAAATGATTGAAGGCAGCGAAGAGGCAAAAGGAAAACTCGAAACAAAAGTGAAAGAATACGAAAAAAGAGTAAACGTATCTCAAGAATTGTTAAAAAAAGTTGAAACACTTTGCGAAAAAGTACTTGTACTCGATACCAGAGGAAGCGACCCATACGATCTTAATACCATTGCACAGCAGTTGGAAAAAAATGCAATAATCAGCATTTTGATTAAATCGGAAGGACCAATTGCAAAATTTCACGGAGGAACACAAATCACAGCAACGGTTTCAAAGAAATTCCAGGAAAACTTCGACATCAGAAAAATCCTACCGGTGGGATATGTATCTTCACCTGAAACAGGCATCATCGCAAACACTCCGTTTATGATTCACATGAGCGAAAAAGTCTGGGAAGAGTTCTCAAAAGAAGAACTCAAAAAAATATCTGCGGAACTAAAATAAGTACGGATAAATAAGACGTATAAACAAAAAGGGCTTGGGGCAAAAAAAAATCGCCACCAAGCCTTTTTGAATTAACATCAAAAATTTAATGAAGCAAATATTCGTTTAGAGAATTTACTTTACTATTAGTATTTTTTGCATTCAAAATCGCATCAATTTGTTTAATATACCACAAAACCAATTTTGACGAAGTATACGGAATACATTTAACAAATCGACTTAAATTACTTTCTTCATACTCGGACAAACCAAAAATCTTTCCAAAAAATTTTTCAGACAAAACAAACTCAAACATCTTAAGCTTATTAAGGACCGAAATAACATCGTCAAACCGATTAAACTTCTTTCTCTGTTTAGAGCCCAAATCAATTTCTTCCGTATTTAATCTCTCAAACAAATATTTTAAGGAATCATAACAATACCTTTTTGCTTCGAAAAAATTAATATCGTTATATTTTACAAAATTTTCCAAATATTCAGACAAGAGTTTTTCAAAAAACTCAGAACCGAAAAATAAATCATTTTTTAATAGCAAATCCAAAAAACAATTTACCGAATTTTTCTCGGAAATTGACTGAAAATAAGTTTTCATAAAATCAGGATTTTCTCTCACAAAAAGATTAAATTCATTTTTTTCGCTATCAGTCATCGAACTGGAACTCAATTGTTTCAAATATATAACTAGACTATATTTTAATTTCATGGTTTCGAAATCTGAATCCTTTATAGGAGAATTGTTTTTACCCGAAAATGCATCAAAAGCTCTGGCAATTTCAGCCTCAAAATTCTTATTATTAAAAATTCTCACCATTTTAATATAATTTTTTCTTTCTTTTGCATAAACAAGATATTTTTGAAAAACCGAATCAAATCTTTCAAAAATTGTTTCATTTTGAAAAAAATCCCTGAAAATATATGCCAATTTCATTGAATATTCGATTTCCGGAAAACGAACTATAGATGCGGTTTCTCTCTGCAAAACTCTTGTATCTAAATTTGTGAATCTACTGATTTTTTCAAGATCTTCGGATAAAGATGATTCATAAAATTCAATCTGATATGAAAGATATTCGTTACACTTCTCGAAAGTTTTTTCAAAAAGTTCTTTCCATTCCGGAAATTGAATTAAAAGATTTTTTATTCTATTCAAGTCGTATTTAATCAAAAAGTCATAAATCTTTCGTGGACTGTTTTTAAAATCTAAAACCTCACTAAACGAATCGAAAAAAGAATAAATATCAATCACAGATTGAAACTCAGATAAAGACATCCTATTGAGTTTTTCAAGCTCAAACCTTATTTCATCAACACTCACCCCATCAGACAACAACTTAGCAAAAAAAACGACATTGCTACTCTTAAACCCATAAAATAACTGATAATATTTTTCAATACTGAAGGTTTCTTCATCTTCGGAACCAATTATTTCATCCCCATCCGAAGCTTTATTAAACAAATCTTTATTCACCAAAAAAGACAAATTAGATAAAAAAAACAAATCAAGTTTGGGCTCGAAAAGGAATGGAATAAACTCAATAGGTTGTTTATTTGTTAAAGCGGAAACCTGATTAAATAGTTTATTTTGTTCAATCAAAAAATTTTCATCTGTATAGAAATCTGCCAAAGAAAATTTGTTTAAAAAGCTTGTATAATATTCACCTGGACATTCTCGAAAACAGCGGTTTAAATCCCCCAAAGATTCATTTACCAGAAGATCAAGAAACAAAGACTCTTCAATTTCTGAGATTTGCTTTTCTTCTTTAAGGTTTTGCCAAAATTCCGAATCATCCAAATATTCTTTAAATATTTTCTTTAAATCGGCATATTGAGGATTTGTTTTTTCTTCAATCAAAGTGGAGAAGTCCTCCAAAACGGAATAATTTGCGGAAAATTCATAATGCAAAAAATAAGATATTGGACGAAAAGTAATTTTAAGACCGGAAATTTTTCTTTCTTTTAAAATAGGCTGAAATCGGATTATTTGATTAAAATAAGAGAAAGAAAAAGTATTTTCTTTCTTTTCAAAATCAATAGATTTTAACACAGAATTCTTAAGCATAAACAAAAATGGAGAATCCGAAAAATTCGATTCTAAAAATTTTAGAAAATCTTCTCTGGAAAAATTGCTTAAAATAGAACGTTCTTCTTCTGAATATTCTTGATCAAAAACCCGAGATTTATTTGAAGTTTTAGCTAAAAATTCTCTCAAGGCAATAGTGAAAAACACAAAATCGTCATGCGAATTTGCTCTTGGAACCTCTGTAGGCCTCAAACACAAGGATAAAAAAAACTCCAAAGCAAAAGTTTTAAAATTTCGTTCCGAAACTGGCTTAGTTTTCTCGATAAAATAATGAAATCGTTCACCCACTCTTTTAAAAGAAATTTGCCTATCAATCGGAAACCTACTCAAAAAATTTGGATCAATTAATTTTTCAGCGAAAGATTTTATTCGTTCAGAAAAATCATTAAATTTCAACAAATCCAGGAATCCCGACATTTTAACCTCCTGACCGGGATAATCGTTACCTTTTATCACAGTAAATAAAGACGAAAACGGATAAACAGATTCCGAATTTCTACCAACAAAATTCTCCAGATGCACAAATTCAGGAATAAAACTTTGCAAAATGTCAGGGGGGATTTTAGAAAAAACAAGAGAATCCAAGCCCAAAAAAGAAGAACTTTTCCTTTTCACAGTTTTATTTTCATCGCCACCTTCATCCATTTCCAAAGCGGAATGAACCTTAAACTTGACATCATTTGTAATTTTCACAACATTGGAAGAAAACGACAAACTCTTTTCAATTAATTTTTCCCATTGTTCAAGCGAAAAATTTTCCAATTTTTTAAAATGAAAATTAAGAATCAATTCTACATCCTGCTGACAATAATGGTCTTTCTTTAAATTTGCCGGAGTGTTTTTAAGCAAAAACAAAGCAAATAAATTACACACATTATTAAAAAAAATTTTTTTATCTTGTATAGACAATTCCGATAACTCTCTTCTCCATTCCAATAAAGTTTTACTTCCTGAAAAAAAAGATTTCAAATAAACCTTCAAAAACAAATCTCGCAAGTTATTATTATTATCAAAATCAAGGAGAAGCACTTTATCTCTAAAGGCTTCTCCCAATGCAACTACGATATGTTTTCCTTCATTAAGCTCTTCCAGTCTTCCCAGTTGCTCCATTTAAAATAAATTAAAAATCCTCTCCTTCCCCTGAAAAATAATCGGAATAATCAAAGCCTTCAGCACTGTAATCATCGAATGCATCTAAATTTTTCGACTCAGAAACTCCTTCTTTCAAAGTTTCCACTCTCAAATATTCTGATTCCGAAGCTTCTGCTTCCATTACTTCTTTAGGCAATGACACTCTATTAGGCACCTCTGCTTTAGTGGAATTATTAGAAGCCAAAGACACAGCTTTACTTACTTCTTTTCTCAAATCATTGGGCTTTTTGAAATATCTGTTTATAAGAGATTCAAGCTCAGTTGTACTCCTTGAAAATTTTGGCTCCCAATTTTTAGTTTTTTTAATATCAAAAAGGTCTTCTTTTAATTTATAAATAATAAAATCTTTTAATTCCCTGAAAATTTTAGGATATAAAGTCTCAATTGTGCGAATTAATTTTTCAGACAACTCATCAATACAAAGTTGATCAATCAAGTCATCTTGAGTTTCCATACTTAGCGGTAATCCATTCATCAAAGATTCACCATCTTCATAAGAAAGAGCGAAATCAATAGTTGAAAAGAAAGCGGAAATATAATAATTCAACATATCCTTTGCTAAAACTTGCCCCAATTTATCTTTTCCGGTCATCCAATCCAACTCCTGAAAAAAATCAAAAAAACCAGTCTCAGTGTTAAAAACACTTAAATCACCGTTACCATATTCACCTAAAACTACTTTGTAAAAACCGAGTCTCGAAGAATCGGAAATTGTAGCCTTTTTCGTATCTTTTATCAGAAAAGCTATGAAAATTGCTGGATTTTTCAAATCGAAGAAGTCTGAAAGCGATAGTTTATCAAGTACTTCACCAGCTTGATAATTATTTTCAAAACAATGCATAAACTGAACCACTTTTTCGACTCCCTCCTGTAAAGACAATTCCGAAATTTGCCTTGAAAAAGCTGTACAAATCATTGCAATTTTCAATCGTTTCGATTCAACAGACTCCGGTGAGTCTAAAACCGCCGACAATTGGTCAACAAAATAATCCGAAGCCTTAACCACACCCAAAACACCTTCCTGTTCTGAAGAAATCGGAACCAAGCCGGATTTGAGATTTTGCTGAAACGCCAATACTAATTCTGAATTAGGTTGATTAGATACATTCATAATACTTTGATTAAATAATTAATTAACAATGCCATATTGTACAAGTATTTTCTAAGTTGTCAAGTGTTTTAAAAAATTGAATTGAATTGTGTATTAAAAAGCTCGTAGTACAAAAATCATTTTGCCCCCCTATAAGGCTTTAAAACCTCAAAAATTTGCTGAACAATCAGCTTTTGTGAACCCGAAGTGGTTTTCTCAAAAATTTTCTTTTGGTATTCTTCTGCCGACAAATCATCCATTGTAAGATATTTTGAAACAACTGAAGTATTAATTGGCGGATTGTTTATTATTGAGGTATTTCTCAAATCCCATCCCGCGGAAAAATCTCCAAGTCTAACTAAAGGCTCAAATACCAAGTTAACCAATCGATAAGTTCGAAACTCCTCCATTTGTTTGTCCGTACTGAAAGCTACAACCTTTTTATCATCAAACCTCAATCTAATCTCTTTCACGGCCATTTCCACATCACCAACATTCCTTTGCAAAGGCATAGAAACGATCTCCGCAAACTCAGGACTAACCTTAATAAGTTTTACAATCAAATTCAAATACTGAGTATATCCATAAAGAAGCGATTCATCCTTTTGAGCTTTGGAAAACCCTGAAACCCTAGCGCACCCCATCATCTCTTGAATTGATTTCGGTAAATCAAAAAACATTTTACAAAGCGCCTCGTCACCCGACACAAAATCAGCAAATTTTTTACCACATGAATCCAGTTTTAAGGATAATTCAGTATGAAACCTTATAATACCGGGAAATACTATATCCCCTTCCCCTACCAGTTCAGATATTAATCTCGATGTTTTCCAATCTTGAAAACGTTTCAACAACAAAACATCGATATATAAATTCGGATTTTTTTCAAGAACATCTCTCAAATTTTGAAAACAAATCTGGTCCTTTAATAATAATTTTAAATCAAAATCAAAATTAAAAACGTTCTCATTCCAAAGATTTAAAACTCCATACGCAAGTACATTTAAATAATTCACTACACCAACTTTTCGCAATTTGGGCAAAACGCTTGATCTCGACATAGACATAATCCGCCTTCCTGCATCAATCACAGACTCCCCCGATACATTATTAATCATATTCAAAACAATTATCCACCTTGCAAGATCATCATACTCGTTCACAATATCCCTAATAGATAGAGACTTTATTTGCAATCTTTCTCTATTTAGAAAAAGAATTTCCTCGGGAGTAAAGGCATCATACCGAATACTACTATCTCCTTTGCAAAGATCTCCGTAAGCCACGCTCACTTTACGATCAAGAAATTCGTTCCTAGATCCCAAATCGGCAACCGTTACTCTTTCGGTTTCAACTTGGTTAAAAATCCCAAATCCTTGTGAATCGGAAGATTGCTTAGAAGCTGTATCAGCTAAAGATTTTTCCCGAATATTTTCGAACAACGACACTAAATAATTCAAGGTCATATCATTACAGACCACGCTTTCCATAGACACACCGGTAGGTCCGGTCACATTTTCCAACAATTCCGGTTCAACAGGTTTGCCATGTACGATAAAAGGATCCTGATCATCAAAAGACTTATTTCCCAAAATAACGCCACCCTGCTTCCCTATTTTCAAAACAACATATTTCAATTCCGGCTCCCTCGGAAAAAAAACCTCGGCCCCAACATGAAGGTTTCGCGCCTTAATCAATCTCCATCTATTCAAAAATCGTGGTGAAGTGTTGGAAACTTTACGATCAACCACCATCCCTGATATTCCAACATTTTTCCCATAATATTCAAGAAATTCTCTCATAGCTACTTTTTTCACAAGACTAAGGAACAACAAAGAAAACTTATAACTCTTATATCCTTTAAAGTGAGGTTTCCTAAGTCCCACCAATAAATTTTCGAGGTCTGCATAGGGAATATTTTCACAAAGTGAAATCACTTCTTTTGGTAATTCAAAAACACCATAATCAGAAAAATATTCCTTAATAATTCGATCATATATTTCTTGATGCCGTGAAATATCTACTTTTTCAAACTCGAAGGAAGTGGAAGCCTGTTCCGAACTAAGAATATCCGCATTATAATCAAAAAGCTCCGGATTCACTTCATTATCCGGCATTTCATCATTATTTTCCGGAGTTGAAAAACCTAAAGGCAATTGATTTAATGAATTAGGTTTTACCACATTAATTTCTGACAAATTCATTGTCTCAATCGTAAATTTTCTTGGTTTTATAGCCCCACTACGATCCTGCCCGTAAGCTTCACACTTTATTTCACCATTTATCGAAAGCTGGATCATTCTAAACATTCTTAAATCACCTTTCACATAAAAAAACTCCACAGAATCCAAACCGGAAAGCTTAAGTTTTAATATTGTCGGAATTAATTTATCCCAGACATCATCAACCGAAGAAATATCTGAAGAACTTTTTGAATATTTTTCCAAATCGGAAAAAAACGCTGAAAACTTTGTCTTAGAATCAAGATGTATTTGCCTAAACTTGACAGAACCAATCGTTTGATAATCCAACAAAAAATCTTTAGAAACAATATTTAACACTTGATTAAAGGCATCGTTAATTTGCTCATTGCTCAGTGATTCATCAACATTTTTTCTTAATTTTTCTAATTTTAACTTAAATTGATCTAATGTGGAGAATAAAAAATGGTCAGATAATAAATTTAGTTTTTTTAAATTATCGGGAGAAATTGTACCACCCAATAATTCAACTATTTTTCGAAAAAACAAAGATCGATTCTGTGTTTTAGGGAAAAACGAACAAACACTGTCAATCAAAGAATCTGCCACGAAATCCCTTTCACATTCCTTTTCGCCATTCAAAGATATCAACTCCAAAGATGTGTTTTTAGCTGTAGCTTGAATTTCAGGAATTAATTGATCTTGAATAATTGGCTCTTTTTCAACATCTTCTACATCTTGTTGAGGAATAGATTCAACTTGAAAATTCTCATTTTTTTTTGGAAATCTTACAAAAAAAGGCCAAACAAACCCAGGCCTCGAATAAAAATCCGAAGAATTAAAACTGGAAACATTATTTCTGGTTTCGTTTTGCACCCCCGATATACCCGACGAAACACGACTTTGATGATTCAATTTTTCATATAATGGACAAAACAGTTGTGTTTTGGATAAAGGCACAAATTTTTGAGATATGATATCTCTGTTTCTATTAGCCATTTATTAGTAATTAAAATAATTATTTATTAAGATATTCAATCGGAGCACCCACAAAAAATCCCATTCCAAAATTGTATACATAAATTCTTTTATCGGGATAATTTACATAAATATAAAAATCCACAAGACCTTCTTTTGTTTGAACGGACCGTTTTATATACTCAAAAGGTAGTACTTTATGAGGTTCCACAGCCATTCCGGATTCCGGAAAAATCGAAAAGCCATGAGCATTGGCGAATGATTTAAGAGCCGCATAAAACCCCGGACCGTTATACTGCGCATTTCGAAGGTGCGTATTTAAATTACTTGTATGCACTTTTGAAGCTGTGGAATTTTGAATTGCAAGGCTTTCAAGCTCCTCTTTCCTTCTCTCGCTTATTGCCTTGGCAAGTTCATGAAGAAATCCCTGTTCCATTGGCGTTAAAAATTCAACCCCATCAAAAACAGTTTTCAAATCACGCCTTAATATATCCTCATTTGAATCCGGTTTTTCAATTTTTTCACTCATAATTTATAAATAATAAGGTAAATAAGTATTTGAGTTATCTTCGTTCACGAATTTCTTGTAAACAAACACCGCGCCCCTTTCAGGTTCAACATCAAAACAAAGCACATTGTATTCATCGGGCTCCACGCTTGGAGAAGACACCTCGATAAGTGAATTTTGATTAATTTCAGCACCAACTTCACCCGAAACAAGAACAAGTCCGTTTTCATAAGCGAATTTTGAAACAACTCTTGAAAGCTCCTTTTCAGTATAAAGAAAGCCATAAACCAACTTCAAAAGCTCATTATTAAGTCGAGCTTGTAAAGCACTTTTATCTTCCGAAAGGCCTTTATGCCTTCTTCCTTCAAAAATTTCCCGAACCAAAGCGGAAATTTTTTCTCTCTCCTCCATACTTAAATCTTTTAATCCCGAAAGAAGAGACAATGCGGTATCACCCGCCACTTCAAAACCTTTAAATTTATCATTCATAAATGAAAATTTTATAATTAATACAAAACCCTAGCACAAATTGTAATTTTGTCAATAAAACAACGCCGAAATATTCCCAAAAGATGCTAACATAAAGCTATGCAAACAAAAACACTCGCAAAAAAAATCAAAGAAAACGCCATTACGATTTCTCTTGAAGTGTTCGCACTCTTCATTCTCGTCTTTCTTATGGCCTTTTTCTGGCAACACAACACAGCTCTCACCATTCTTTTTATCGGAATCTTCTTTACAGTCCTCCCATTTTTGAAAGAAAAATCCGATATTTTTCTTTTTCTGATAGCCACACTTTTCTTCCAAATCGGCGAAATAATTATGGCGAAATCCGGAGCTTGGACATATCAAAACCCCACATATTTAGGCATCCCGATATGGATTTCCCTAAGCTGGGGATACTCGGCACTCATAATAAAAAAGCTCAGCCAATCAATCTCCAAAGTTTTCGACTAAACGCTATAATAAAATCTTTCTGGGTTTCGCTCCATCCGCCGGCCCCACGACTCCGTTGTCTTCAAGCATATCAATAAGACGCGCCGCCCTTGCATATCCCACTTTAAGCCTCCTTTGAAAAAGCGAAGCCGAAGCCTTTCTCGTCTCGGATACAAGCGCTACCGCTTGTTCATACAAAGGATCATCGCTATCCGCCATTTTAGAATCCGGCACCCCGAGCACACTTGTATTCGCCGTATCACTCGATGTAATCGATTCATCATAATTCGGCTCAACTGTAAGTTTAATTCGATTCGTCACTCTCTCCATTTCTTTATTTGAAACATAAATACCCTGTATTCTCACCGGCTTATTCATTCCCGTTGGTAAATAAAGCATATCGCCTCTTCCAAGAAGATCCTCCGCACCGGTTCCATCCAAAATCGTTCTCGAATCAATCGAAGAATTCACCGCAAAAGCGATTCTTGTTGGAATGTTCGCCTTAATAAGACCCGTGATAATATCCACGGAAGGCCTTTGTGTAGCGATAATCAAGTGAATACCCACAGCTCTCGCCATCTGCGCGATTCTGCAAATCGAAGCCTCCACTTCTTTTCCCGCCGCCATCATAAGATCCGCAAGCTCATCAATAATCACAACAATTCGCGACATATTGTCGTTTTCGGGAATCTCATTGTACTCTGTAATATTTCGCACACGAGCCTTGGAAAGCACCGAATATCTTCGAGTCATCTCACTCACGACCCATCTTAAAGCGATCGCCGCCTTCTCGGCATCCTGAATCACCGGCGAAAGAAGATGAGGAATATTGTTGTAATGGGTCATTTCCACTCTTTTCGGATCGATCATGATAAAATTCAAATCCCTAGGAGAATTTTGATACAAAAGCGAAAGAATAAACGAATTCATACACACGGATTTTCCGCTACCCGTAGTACCTGCGATAAGGAGGTGCGGCATATTTTCAAGATTTGCAATAATCGGTTGACCTGAAACATCTCTACCCAAAGGCAAAGTAAGCTTGGATTTCGCATCCGTAAACACAGCCGTTTCCATGATTTCTTTAAGACGAACTTGCACACGATAATCATTCGGCACCTCGATACCAACAAGGCTTTTTCCGGGAATAGGAGCCTCGATACGAATTCTTTCAGCGGCCAAAGTAAGCGCCAAATCGTTTTTAAGAGTGGTTATTTTCGAAAGTTTCACGGCATCATGGGGCTTAAGCGTGAACTGAATAACGGAAGGGCCAACATTCACCTCATGCATCACCACGGAAACGCCGAATTGATGAAGTTTTTTCTTAATTTTCTCAGCCATTTCCACAAGCACTTTTTCCTCCACATGAACATTCGAATCCCCGTTTTCCAAAATATCGAGTGAAGGAAATTCCCACTCGAAATTCGGATCAAGATGATCGGAAGCCGGCTTTCCATCAATAAGGCCTTCCTCAAATTCAAGTTTTTTTTGCTTTTCATCCTTTTCTTTTGCAAGTTTTGAAACCGCCATATTTTTATGAATCTGAAGTTCAGGCTCTTTTTCTTCGTATAGTTCGGAAATATCAAATTCAGACTCCTCTAAACCTTCTGCTTTTTCAGCCTTTGAAGCGGCTTTTTTGGGATCTTTTTTTACCTCCAAATGAATTTCGGGAACCAAAAATCTAAAAATTTCATGAAGAGTCACTTCAAAAATCAGCATAAGAGAGACCAAAAACATAGCTACAAAAATAATCGAAGCACCGATTCTGCCGATTCCAAGCACCTCAAGAAGAAGAAAATTACTCACAAACCCGACTCCACCTCCATAAGAACCGGCCATTCCGAATTCATAAATTTTATCGATCGGCACACTCAAATGAAAAACGGAAAGAACGGAAATCAAAAAAAGAATCACACCAAGTGTCTTTGTTGCGCCAAAATGCACCTTTTTCGAGAAAAAAAGTAAAATGGAAATCACGGCAAAAATTCCGGGAACGATATATACTCCCCAGCCCAAAATGGGCAAAGTGGCGGAATTAAACATATCGCCGAGGATTCCGAAAGCTCCTTTAATACTGAGTGCAATAAGGATACCAACCACCAAATAAAT
>CAYODN010000026.1:0-13151 GCA_964402735.1 uncultured Candidatus Peribacteria bacterium
TTTTTATCGATGTGCCGGGATGTGAGAGTTCGGCAAAATATGTGAGATCTCCTCGGGGAATAATTTTATGAACTTCTTCTTCTTTTACAACATCGTAAACGGAAACCAGGCAATTATTTTCGTCATAACAAGCGTTTATTTCGATTTCGTAAGAATCGGCATTCACATCTTTGAAGACCAAAACGGCTTTTTCGTCCTTTTCTACCGGGTGCTCAATTTCCGGATTTGAAAGAGAAAAATCGAAGGAAGGAACTGTGAGCGTAGTGGCAAGGGAGGTGTCGGGAAAATCGGCTTTGAGGGATAGGCTATTCTTCAAGTCGATGGTCTCGCATCTTGCCGGAAGCTCTTCAATAAGGCATGGAGTATCGTTTAATGAAAGATTTGAAATCATCATCTGTTTTTGAACATCGGTGAGCGACATTTCAAATTGCGATTGTTTTAAGAGCAAATCAGGACGAGAAAGAGAAAGCGCGATTTCGAATGATCCGTTTTTTTCAGTAATTTCGTGGATTTTATACTCAAGACTTGGAGCGTTTTTAGTAAGCGAACAAGCGCTAAATATTATCAAAGGAAGCAAAAATAGTGATTTTTTCATTTGGATTTTTTATTTGTTGCAAGTCGCATTTTACAAAATTTTTCAAAATTTAACTAGACTTTAATATCATATTTTCATATAGTTTTACGCGTAAATGCCTGCCATGGAGAGATACCCAAGAGGCTGAAGGGGCGGGATTGCTAATCCTGTAGGTCGGAATCTTCCGGCGCGGGGGTTCAAATCCCCCTCTCTCCGCCAGTGATGTGTACCCCAAAAAGTGGCCACGTGGGAGTTTTTATTTGGAGTTTAAATAAATTAATCCTCAAAGATAATTTTACAAACTAAGATACGGTTTGAATTGTTTAACGATAAATTGTATTGTATAAAAAATCCTTCTAATTTTATTTTTATGACTTATGACCATCTCAAAGAAGTAATGAAAAATAAAAGTGAAAAAGAATTGTTTGAGATTTTAGCCGATGAGGATTCATATCAACCCGAAGCCATTAAAATTGCTGAGGATGAATTAAAAAAACGTGGAAGCACTATCCCCTCAAAAAAGGAGAAGCATACTGAAACAGGTTCGGGAGAACAAGCATTCACGGAAACAGACAGTTCGCCGATTCTACACACAACCTATAACGGTGAATTAATAGAACCAAAAGACAAGATCCCTTTAAAA
The DNA here is from genome assembly GCA_964402735.1 of uncultured Candidatus Peribacteria bacterium. Lineage (GTDB taxonomy): Bacteria > Patescibacteriota > Gracilibacteria > UBA1369 > LOWO2-01-FULL-3 > JAVEWJ01. The sequence goes on from CAYODN010000026.1 coordinate 1,218, forward strand.
CCGACGGAGCCGACTAAAACAAAGGAATTGAAAGTACAAGAATACACGGAAATTGATGGTTTGCTGATTTTTCCTTCAATGTATATTGTTTTATGTTTTATAGGTTTTGTAATTGCGTTTATTTCTTATACTTGGCTTTTAATCGACATGTTAGCTCCCAGCCCTATAAACATTATTTTTTCGAAGGCTTTTCTGTATTATTTCAGCACCAATATTGTAGGAATTTTGTTTCTAGTTGTTTTTACGGGAATTACCATGTGGAAATTTTTTCACCGCAAAAAATCCGCCCCGACATATTTTATTATTTTATTACTGATTATTTTTTTAACGAACTTAACCAACCATCTGCTGATTTCCTTTACGGATATTTTTAGTAATGTAATACCGACAGACGACACAGCAATAAATTTCAAAGCCACAGTAAAATCCTTCATTTATTTAGTAATATTCGGAATGTATTTTCTCAATTCAAAACGAGTTAAAGGAACCTTTATTAAATAATTCACTTATTGAGCTTTAGGCCACTCATTTTCTTTGAGAGTGAAAACAATATCCCAACTTTCAAAGGCCGCCAATATTGCAGAATTATTTTCTCTTTTCGATTCTTCATATTATTCCTTCAATTTCAAAATTTCTTTTCTTTCTTCTTTTAACTTTTCTACTGTAAGATTAACTTGCTTTAGTAAATCTTCCTTGTAGAAATACGCTTTAGGATATTTGATTTTATCTTCTTCATTATCCGAAAAACGACCTGCAACTGTTGAGAGTTCTCCAAAGTATTTATGTTCGTTTTCTGTTAATATGGAATAATCAATTTGTGTGCAATATACTATTTCATACTGATTACAAAAATCCCAAGGATTTAATTTGTTGGTTAACAAATAATCCATTAGTTTATAAAGCTTTATGTGTAATTCTTTTTGTGTCATATTATTTAGTTGAGCTTAAAGGACCTATTGGATCCTGCGAATATTTAAAATGCCAAATCGTATTAGTTTCTTGATTATATAACACCTCTACATTGTACAACTTTCCATTCCTTTCCATACGAGAATAATACATTTTTGCTGAAGTTCCTTGAGGATCTTTTAATATGTGTAGTGGATTATTTAAGACATCAGATAGAATGTAAACTGGTATCTGCCTTCCAACTTCATCCATGTGTTTTGATGGGATATCGGCAAAATTAAACATCTTCTCCTCAGCCTCCTTCACCGCTTTTTTCACCTCTTTTTGAAGGGCTTCGGTGGCTAGATTTGAACTCTGCTTTACAACATTCTTGGTCACGAGTCCCGCGACAGGTATCACCGCAATAGCATACGCTCCAGCCATCACCTTATCCCCTTTAAACAAATATATCGCCCCATTTGTTGCATCACACGCCATTGAAACCGGACCGGAAATATCCACAGTGCCACAGACATCGAGACAATTTCCCAAATTTCAAAGTCCGATAAGATGCGTGATCTGAACAAATAATTATTCAAGAATTAATTGGATTTTTTTATTTTCTCGAATTATATCCATCACTTCATCAAACAAAGTTGGACCTATGTGTTTTTTTGCTTCTTCCAAACGTTTCTTGTCATATTTCACATTCGCCTCATATTCAGGGAATTCAATTGCTTGTTTTTCTGACCATTTTAAGCCTTTTTCAAACCTTTTTATTTGAACATCATATCCCATAACTGCCTTTACGCGATCACTATTTAGAATTTTTAAAACCACAGGGTTTCCGTCTATAGTAAGGTCATATACATAATCGACCAACTGATTTAAATTCTCTTTTTTTTTGTTTTCATCTGCCTTAATAACCTCCAAGGACCTCCTATCCCCACTGTTTTGCATAATAGCTAAACACTCAAGAATTTCCCATATAAAATCACTTAAAGAATTAACATTTTTCCCATCAATTATATATTCTTTCATAAAATTTATATTTAATAATGTATTTTACCTGATAACAAATCTAAAAAACTAATCGTATAATGATCCGGTGTGTAATATAACTCACCGTTTTTTCCAGTAATAAGCCTTTCCGGACCTGTGGAATTCGGATATTCCTTGGTCAATATTTCATATTCAGTATAATAATCTTTGTCAGGCATAATTGGTAGATAAGGCTCAGTATTATTTTTATATATTCCTCTTTTATTCAATTTTCCCGCATTAAAATCCTTTACAATATCCTCAAAATTCCGTTCAACTTTAAAAGAATATGATTGAAATTTCGTTTCCGAAACAATCTGAACTTCTTTTGTAATCACCTTCAAATTATACTTCCCTACTACGACACCCGATTTATTTAGAGTCTCATTAATTATCTTCTCCTCAGCCTCCTTCACCGCTTTTTTCACCTCTTTTTGAAGGGCTTCGGTGGCTAGATTTGAACTCTGCTTTACAACATTCTTGGTCACGAGTCCCGCGACAGGTATCACCGCAAACGCATATGCACCAGCCATTACTTTATCTCCCTTAAACAAATATATCGTTCCATTGGTTGCATCACAAGCCATCGCCACCGGACCGGAAATATCCACTGTGCCACAGGCATCGAGACAATTTTGGAATCTGTTCGTCCCTCCGATACCGCTTCCACTAAAGTTTGTTCCCATCAGACAAACCTTCCCCGCTTCCACAGTAGCCACTCCTACGTCTTTTACAAAGATTGCCGTCGACACACTAAAATCCACCAAATCATATATCACATAATAATCCAAATAATTATTTAAATCCTTCTGCAAAGACAGTTCCATTTTGTCCATAAAATCCATCTCAGCTTTTAGGTCTTTATTCAGAGTGGAAATCAGATTTTGTTGTTCACGAATTTTATCACTCCATGCCTTAATTTCAGAATTTAGCTTTAAAATTTCGGCTTCATATACACCAATATCCTTCAAGAAAGGAGAGGTTGCGTCATCATATTTTTTCACAGATTTTTCAAGGGCCAACACTTCATTTTTTAAAGTGGCAATTTGTTGTTCATACCTTGTTTTCTCCTCCAATTTAAGGCGTTTTTGTTCATTTGCTGAATTCAGAAGCAAAAGATTTGGATTTTTTGAAGCCAGCTCGTTTTCACTCAAAGATACTTTCAAACTCGAAAGATCTCTTTCTAATTGCGATATTTCCGAAAAAAGTTTTTTTCGTACTCCTTGAAGGGAAGTAAGTAATGATTGCTCGGTAGTATAACTTTTTCTAAATAGTTTTTTCGTTTTAATCAAGGATTCAGTGGTTTTGATTGACGTTTCCGTGATTTTCAAATTACTCTTTTTTGTACTTAAATCTTTTTCCTTTAAACTAATATTATTTTTTATCGTAATAATATTCTTCTCGGCATTTTGCATTTTCTTCAAAGTCGCACTGCTCAATTTGTTTAGGCCGGTCGTTGCACTTGAAATTGATTTATCCAAATCGCCAAGTTTTAATTTTACTTGCCCCAAGGATTTTTCCACAGTCTCGAGAAGAGATTTTTTTGATGTTAGTTTTGTTTGAAATGGTTGTTTGAGCGAATTATTTAAATTAATTTTCACTTTCAAGGGCGCGATTTTCGCATTTAATTCACTGATTTTCTTTGTTCTCAAATCCGTTTCTTTTTTCACCGATACTTTAATATCAGCTAATTTCGTCTCAGCATCCGAAATCTGTTTTTTCAAGTTCATGTAAACCACACTGGTTTCATACCATTCGTAGGTTTGATTTTGGTTTGTAGGTTTTGAAGTAATATAAGTGGACTCGGAATTATCCATCACTTCTTGCAAGTCATCTACGGTTAAATTTTTACGTAAATTCTTTTCAAAATTTTCATAACAAAGAACCCTTGCGCTTTGCCGTTTTGTGGAAGAGCCGATTTTTAAGGCCTCGTTCATACAATTATTGAACTCCAAGGCATACTTTTTAGCGTCTCCGCCTTCTTGCAAAGCAGCACTCATTACCGCCACATATTTTCCGGTAATTGTTTTCGCCTCTTCGTCGGATACCTCATCGGAAAAATCCGACAAAAGCGGATCATCTGATTCTTCAACAATAATCAATACATATCCTGTAATAATTTTAGAAAAATCCTCCTCACTCATTGTAATGTTTCCGGCTTCTGTATCGGATACCACTACTTGTCCATTTTCAAATTCACGAACCACGCTAAAGTGACCTCCAACATTCGGCTTAATATCATGAATCAAAATCGGATTTCCGGTTTCAAGAATTCTTGATTTAATCTTACCCATCGACCATTTTTTCAGTCTCGTTTCATAACCGAGAAAAATGGAAGCGGCTTTAAGGGCAAAAAGTGATACACCGACCTCTGAATTTGGAGGTGCAAGCTCTTCTATTTGACTTTCGGAAGAGGCATATCCCATTTGTGTAAGCAATGTAGCAAGAGCTGCGGGACCGCAAGAATACTCGTTTGATTGACGAATTACTCCTTCGAAATTCTTAAGCAAATCCATATCGTGAGAATCGTCCGAATTCAAAAGAGCTAGTTCTTCATCGGAATAATCATTATCTTCCTCGTAGCAATCTTCAGCCGAACTTTCATTGCAGGAAGGCTCGGGAATTTCTTGTTGAGTCGACTCTAAATTATTGGTGATTTGTGGTGTTTCCGATCTTTGATTAGCCTCTTCAATGATTTCGTTTTGATTAGGTGAAGAATTTGATGTAAGTGGCAAAACTTCAGGAGTAGTAGTTGTTTTTTCCGGATTTTCTTCACTCTCGTTTGAAGAAGGCGGTAAATTTTCTTCAATTAATTCGGCGGTTGACTCAATCGAATTAGAAACCTCAATGGGTAAAATCTCCGAAGCTAAAGCCATCCCCGGGAAAACGGAACTTACAAAAAGCACAAACAACGCCACACCTGTTATAAAAGGTGTAATAAAACATTTCTTCATTGAAATATTTGTTAATTTTTATAAATTTAACAAATAGCACAAAATTAAAAAGAAAAAAGGGGTTGTTTTCGGTGGACAAGTTTGGAATTTGTTTTTTGTCGATTGTTCTATTTTTTCGTCTCCAAATTTCTTAAGTATTTGATGGCTTCGTCTTTTTGGCGATCGAATTTGGTTTCAAAGTCTTCTTCCTTAATTTCCACCAAAATGTCCGGGGTGAGGCCGGCAGCGTTTATATCCGTGCCCTTTGGAGTGAGCCATTTGGCTATTGTAAGACGAATCGATGAAGAATCTCTAAAAGTATCCACCTCCTGCACCGTTCCTTTTCCGAAACTCTTGGTACCCATCAATATCGCTTTTTCATGATCTCGAAGCGCTCCAGCCATAATTTCCGAAGCTGAAGCAGAGCCTTCGTTTTGGAGAACCACCACCGGAATGCCTTGAATTTTCGGAATTCCGCTTGTGTATAAGATTTCGTCCTCGCGGCCGTTTTGTCTTATTATCACAGCCTCCGTATTGTTTGAAAGGAAATTCGATAGGATTTCAACAGCAGAAGTTAGGTATCCGCCTCCGTTGTAGCGCAAATCGATTATCAGTCCTTTTGGCGGGTTTTCAAAAAACTCTTTCGAAGATACAATCTTTTCAAAATCTGCGGAGGTTGTTTCGTTGAATTGATTTATGCTTATGTATGCGATTTTTTCGTCTATTTTTTCATAAGTAACCGATTCCAAGTGAATTGCGTCCCTTGTAATGGATAACTCAAGTGGCTCATCAAGGCCTTCTCTTAATATTGAAAGGTTAACAACCGTGCCTTTGGGACCGCGAATTTTGGCTATGGCATCGAAAAGATTAAAATCCGATGCGTATTCTTCGTTTATTTTATAAATAATATCTCCGGGCTTAATTCCGGCTTTTTCGGCGGGACTGTTTTTTAAAGGTGTAACGACTTTTAGCACACCTTCCTCGGCTGTAAGCTCAGCGCCGATTCCCTCCAATGTGCCTCCAAGCGAATCCGTGAATTCTTTACTTTCGGTTGGATCCATAAAAACCGTATAAGGGTCGCCCAAAGAATCCACCATTCCCTTTATCGCTCCGTACATCATAGTTTCATAATCGATTTTTTCCGTTTCCAAATACTCTTTTTCAAGCTTGTTCCAAACCTCCCAAAAAAGCGAAAGAGATACTTTATCGGGGCTGGTGTTTGTAATTTCAATGGGGCCTTGTTCCTTCTGCGAAAGCGAAAAAATTGTGCCGTTTATCAGATAATTATTCAGAATAAAACCCGCAATAAAGCAGAAAATTCCGAAATATACGATTTTGTAAAAAGGTGTTTTATTTCTTCTGAGCATTATAGTTTTTTTAATGGTGCGATTGATATTGCGAGGCGTTTTACTCCCACTTTTATATCCGAAAAAGCCACAGTGATGACTCCGCCTTTCACGTCTATCACTATACCCTTTCCGAAAATAGTGTGCGATACTTTATCGCCCACTTCAAATGTATCCGAAATTCCGGTTTCGTCTTCGACGGGAATCGGTTTTTGAACGGCAGAATGCGATCTTTCGGAGTAGCTAGACTTTGCTGTAAAATTTAAATTTGGACTTGATAAAATCGAAAATGTTTCGGAAATTGCGCTCTCGATGTCGCGTTCGCCTTCGATGTATTCTTCTCTCAAATCTTCGAGAAAACGAGATGGCGTGGATGTTTTACTTTCGCCGTAGAGGGTTCGGTTTTCCGTGTAAGAAATGTATAAACGCTCCATTGCGCGAGTAATCGCCACGTACAAAAGACGGCGTTCTTCCTCGATTTGCATAGGGTCAAGAAGGCTATTTGTGTGAGGGAAAAGTCCTTCCTCCATACCAACAAGGAAAACAACGGGAAACTCTAGGCCCTTTGCGGAATGCACAGTCATCAAGGTAACGGCATTATCGCCCGCATCAAAATTATCAATATCGGCAATAAGGCTTACCTCCTCAAGAAAAATATCGAGAGAAACACCGGGCTCGAGTTTTGAATATTTTGAAGCCACGCTAACAAGCTCGCGAATATTTTCAATTCTGGACTCGCCTTCCACGGATCCATCATTCAGCATTTTGTGATAACCGCTTTCTTCAAACACAAATTTCACCATATCCGAAGCGGTGGAAGATGAATTTTCTATTATAAATTTGTCCAGGAGTTGGATAAATTTTTCGAATTGCTCGGCTTTTTGGCTTTTTAGACCCGGAATTTCCTTCGCCATTTTCATCGCCGTATAGAGCGAAATATTATGAATTTGAGCGAAAGTGCTTAGTATTTCCAAAGTAGCAGCGCCGATTTTTCGCGTAGGGGTATTGATGATTCGAAGCATGCTTATGGAATCATGCGGATTTCTGATTATTCGAAGGTATGAAATTATGTCCTTAATTTCTTTTCGTTCGTAAAATTTCACTCCACCGATGAGTTTATATGGAATACCGAACTTAAGAAATGTCTCTTCTACTACACGGGATTGGGCGTTTGTTCTATACAAAACAACAAAATTTTTATACTCGGGATATTCGCTTCCACGAACAGACTCTCTGATTTCCTTAGCGACGATTTCGGCTTCGTGTCTTTCGTTTACCGCTCTGATGATTTTTATTTTTTCGCCGCCTTCTTTTTTCGTCCATAAAGTTTTGTCTTTCCTTTGGGTATTTTTCTTGATGATATCGTTTGAAGCATCCAGAATTATTTGTGTAGACCTGTAATTTTGCTCCAGAAGAACAGTCTTTGCGCCGGGAAAATGTTTTTCAAAATCGAGAATATTCTGGATTGTAGCGCCTCTCCATCCGTAAATGCTCTGATCCGTATCGCCTATCACCATCAAATTTTTGTATTTGTCGGCAAGGAGCTTAATCAAAATGAACTGCGCGTGGTTTGTGTCCTGATACTCGTCCACCAAAATGTATTTGAACTTCTCCCTAAAGGCTTCAAGCTGATCGGGAAACTTCTGAAAAACCTCAACCGTTTTCATTATGATGTCGTCGAAATCGAGGGCGTTATTTTTCTTTAATTCCGCTTGATATATGGGGTAAATCTCAGCTACCCGAGTGGAAAAATAGTCGCGGGAAAGTCGCTCGAATTCAGTTGGGGTAATGAGACAGTTTTTCGCGTTTGAAATGTGATTCAAAACGGCTTTGGGATTGAGTTTTTTGTTGTCGATCTTAAGGTACTCCATCACTCTTTTAATAAGAACCTGCTGGTCGGATGTGTCGTAAATCGCAAAGGTGTTTTCAAAATCCAGATTGTGAATTGTTTTTCGAAGAATGCGAACGCAAATCGAGTGGAAAGTGCCGATAGAAGGCAAGGCGGAGGGCGAAAGAGAATTTTTTTCGAGTTCTCCAATGTCGAAAAGGCCTTCAAAAGCATTTAAAAGATTTTGTTCTTGAGGGTTTCGAAGCAGTCGCTCAATTCGAGTTTTCATTTCGTTTGCCGCTTTGTTTGTAAAGGTAACGGCTAAAATATTCCAAGGATTTACGGAGTGCTCTTTGATCAAATATGCGATTCGGTGAGTTAGGGCCTTTGTTTTTCCCGATCCCGCACCCGCTAATACCAAAAGCGGACCCTCTTTGTGGGTCACCGCGCTTATCTGTTTTTCGTTTAATCCCTGTAAAATTTCACTCATAAAACGAGTATATTTGCAGGAACTCTAAAAAACAATGATTTTTGCCGGGGGTCGAAAATTTAAGGCTTTACAACGACGGGAGTTCCTATCGGAGTAAAATCGAAAAGGAAATCGGCGTCTTCGGGAAGCACTCTGATGCATCCGTGTGAAACCGGAATTCCGATGTGGCTTCGCGCTTCCGTCCAATATCTGCCTCTATCGTTTCCGAGGCTTGGGAGTGCGTGAATTCCATATCCACCGGCTCTGAACATCATAAATTTCGGCATAATATAATGGGGAGATTTAGCGGAAATTCTTACTTCTTGCTTGAGTGTGATTTTCGTTTCGCCGTAAGGAGTGGGTGTGGCGGATTTTCCGGAGCTAACTCTAAGGGTTTTAACGAGTTTTTCGCCGAGGTAAACGAACATTTTTTGTTCAGAAATGTCTACAACAATTTTTCTCGGAGCATTTAGATCAAGGGCGAGAACGGAGCCACTTTCCATCGTGAGAGAGATTTTTTCTCTTGCGGAAGATGGAGTTTCGTTTGTTTTACCAATGTATGTTTCGAGGCCGATAGTGGCCGAATCAAGCCATTTTACACCTTCAATTACGGGGGTGTAAAATTCTTTAATAATATCATCTTTTTTGGGTGCTGTTTCCCAAAATGTGAATGATGCGATTTCTCCCGGCAAAACCTTGAATTGATCCATCACTATTCTGTTTGTGATTTCGTCGGAGATTAGGTCGGAACGGTCTCTTGGATTATCGAGGCCGAGGCTTAAAATAGGCTTTGGACATCCGGAACTTTTTGAGAACCAGGGTGTTTCGCCAGTGTTTTTTAGGAAAATTTTAATTTTGTATGTTTCTCCAGGGTCTACTCTAAGCTTTTTTCGAACTGAAATGATAGTGGCAGAATAGTTTTCTTTTTTTGGCTCTGTGTAGGCGCAGAATTCCGGAGAGGGCGTAATTTGCTCAGGCAAAGCCACTTGAGAGACACCTGCGACTGACACTTTTTGTTTTTCAGGTTCCGGGGTGGGTGTAGTTTCGGATTCGAGATTGGGTTTTTGTTGCGTAGTTTCGTTTTCTATGGAGAGTACGGAAGTTTTCATATAATCCTCAGAAATGAGATTTTTCATATCATCGGGGATTTGCCTTAGAAGCGCATAGGAATCCGAACTAAGCGAAAGAGCGAGGACAAGTACCGCAAGCGGTGTGAGAATTTGTTTTTTTGAAAATTGCATAGTTTTATTTTTATTTTTGTTTTGGTATTATACAACATTTTTAGGGCGATTGTCCAGAAAATTCCTGCCGGCAGGAATTTTTGGGGTGGAATTGGGCTTGGGGAAGGGGTTTTAAAATTTTGTAATGATACGGATGCAAAATTTTTTCGCAAAGCGAAAAAATTGGGCTTTTGTAATTGATAAAGCATTACGTAGTAACTCGAAGGCAAAAATTTTTCGCTTTGCGAAAAATGGGGGATTTTGTAATTAAGAAAGCATTACGTAATGACTTGATACAAAATTTTGCCCTGTGGGCAAAATGGAAGGCAAAATTTTGCCCTAATGGGCAAAATGAGATACAAAATTTTTGCTTCGCAAAAATGGTGATTTTGTAATTAAGAAAGCATTGCGTAATGACTCGAAGACAAAATTTTGCCCTAAAGGGCAAAATGGTCAATCAAAATAAATTCTTTTCGGGTTTGTTGGTACTTCAGTTTCAGCGTTTTTTTGTTCCAAGGATTCTTTTTCCAAAATTTCGAGGGCTTTTTTGAAACTTTCGATATCTTTGAATTGGCGATAAACCGAGGCAAATCTTATATATGCAATTTCGTCCAATTCCTTTAATGCATTCATTACATCTTCGCCGATTTGCCTTGAATTAAGTTCAACTCCATATTTCACCCATGTTTCCTCAAGGTTGTTTATCATTGTCTGAACCTGGTCTTGTGTGATTTTTCTTTTTTCACAAGATTTCCAAACTCCGCGGATTATTTTTTGTCTATCATAAGCCTCTCTTGAACCATCCTTCTTTACAACTATAAATCCCGAAACATCAATTCTTTCAAATGTGGTAAAACGGTGCTCGCAAATTTCACATTCGCGCCTTCTGCGTATTGATCTGTGACCCTCCGTTTCTCTTGAATCAAGTACTCTTGTTGAGTTTTTATGGCATTTTGGACAAATCATTATTGAGAAATAAAGAAATTTGTGTTAAAATAATATGAATACGAAATTCATATCCGTTCAAACTATATATTGTATATGGACAAAAAATCAAACACTAATTTATCTCCCGTTGCAAAGACAGTTCTTGATGCGCTTGCTCCATTTTATGAGGAAATTCTTCGAATTCCGGATCCTGAAACCGGTAAGGCATTTACAGAAGTTTTAAACAGAATGGCAAAATACGGAAATGAGCTAAACAAGGACTTAACGCCCGAGGAAAGAGCGTTTTTTGAAGGGCAAGTGGCCCCGATGATTGAATATGTTACTCAAAAACTTAACGAACTTCGTGAAAAAGTAAGAAATGAAACCGCCGGAAAACCTGAAAGACAAACGGAGTACAATGTGAAAGCGAATTTCGTAACCGGCCTTAAAAAGGAGGCTTACAAAATCGAGGAGAAAATTTCCGAAGACGAATAAGCAATTTTTTGTTAGAATGCAGAAAAACAAATATCCATTGATATGGTAGTGTACTTAAAAGATGCTGTAAAAAATTTTCTCGAATATGTGAAAGTGGGGAAAAACCTCTCCGATAAGACATCGGAAAATTATTCGCATTACCTTTCGAGATTTTTGCATGTGCTTTCCGGTGAGAAAAAAATGGATGAAATTACGCTTTCGGATATCCAAAATTTTCGAGTTTTTCTAAAAGATTTTCGTGATGAAAAAGGAAAGGAATTAAGCGTAAAAACAAGGAACTACCATCTAATTTCCGTGAGGGCTTTTTTGAAATATTGCGTTAAAAACGATATTTCGACTATCGCTCCTGAGAAGATCGAGCTTTCGAAAATCCCGGGAAGGTCGGTTGAGGCTTTAAGTCGCGACGAAGTGGAAAGGCTTTTTTCAACTGTTGCTAAAACTAAAAACGCGATTCGTGATACCGCGATTGTGGAAACATTATTTTCCACAGGGCTTCGTGTGAGTGAGCTTTGCTCTTTAAATCGCGATCAAGTGGATCTTGTTCGACTTGAATTTATGGTAAGAGGAAAGGGAAAAAAACCGCGTATCGTGTTTTTATCCGAAAGAGCCAGAGATGCGATAAAAAAATATTTGGATAGTCGGGATGATAATTTAAGTCCCCTCTTTTTAAATATGGGTAAGGGTATGAAAAAAGATATTTTATCGGATGAAAAACGCAGGCTTAGCCGGGTATCCATTGAGGCGATTGTGTCTAAAAATGCGCGAATTGCAGGGATTATCAAAAAAG
>CAYODN010000027.1:0-13055 GCA_964402735.1 uncultured Candidatus Peribacteria bacterium
ACAGGCTATCGAGGAAATAAAAGCTAGAAACGAAGAAAGTTTCATAGAAAAAGTGGTGGATGCGATAAAAAATCCTGAAGAAGCCTTTAAGTGGCTCAAAACGGCTGTTATTTCATCCCTTGCCGGATCTTGGTTGGGAGATGTTTTGGGACTTTCGGATGCTATGAAAAAAGCTAAAGAAAAAGTAATGGAGGCGGTAAAGCACCCGATGGGTATACTTCTCGGTATACTTGGAGGTTTTGCAGGATTTAAGGCTTTATCGGGAATAGCTGGGCTACTTAAAACACCATCAAAAATGGGAATACAGGCAATTACTAGTACTTTTTCTGTAATGAGAACAGGACTAAAATTTGCCGCACTCGGTACAATGGGCTACGCAGCGATAAAACTTTACGAATATTTCACCGAAAACGAAAATGAAGCTGCTTCAATGCCTCAGGACAAAGAATCCCAAAAGGCTTGGTGGAAAGAACAAATCGAAAAATCGGGGCTTAAAGACGAACTCAAAGAAGAGGAAATCGTTCCGCTTATGGCACTTGTGATGGAAGAAGAAAAAGCAGAGGAGATGTTTAGGGATGTGATGAATATGGATGAGAATGGAATCGAAGTGGTGGAGGAGGGCGAGGGATCGATAGATAAAGAAAAGAAAATAGTAATTCACCCAACATATGGAGAAATGAAACCGATTGATGTAGTAATAAAAGAACAAACAAAACACCTTTGGGATTCGCTTGGTAGACTAAAACACACAATAATTAAACATAAATATGAAGTTGGCGCCGCAACCTTATTGGCATCAACTTTGACCGATTTTTTAAATTTAATCAAAAAAACCACAAAACTAACTTCAGATCTAATATTTTTTCTTGAAGAACTTCCACTTAACTGGGAACGCAATTAAACATCCTACAACTTCATTGCTATCAACTTTAGCATTTTTATATTTATTAAAAGAAAGCAAGGAAACATACATTCCTACAAAACCTGAATCGTTCAAACAATATATGAAAGATATTATTGAAGATAAATTCAAGTGGATTGAAAATGAAGGCCAAGAAAAGAAAAATGAAATGGAAGCTTTTGTAAAAGAAACAAAAAACAGCCTATTAGATCGAGGATTCACGCTCTCAAAAAACAAGATAACTGAAGTAACAGAATATCTATTTGATAAAGGAAATAAAATAAAAGAATTTAGTGAAGACATATGTGGAAACACATTACGCTTACTAGAAAAAGGCATCGACGAAGTAGCACTATCTCCAGAAGAATACATATACTGTACAAACTTGGACTTTTTGGACAAATTTTTTAGAGATTTAAAAGAAGAAGAAAACAACGAAGATTATGAAATATTTTTAAAAAGCTTAGTAGAATTTAAAGAAGACTACAAAGAAAATGGTACATACAACGAAGAACTACTCGAAGATTTGATTGAAAAAGCAAAATTGAATAATATACTTATTAAAAAAATCGATGGATACATTGAGTGGTCATTTTGCGATGATCTAGGCATAAGCAACGGTGACGCGCATCAATTTATGGTAGATATAAAGACTGGAGACCTCAAGGATCAACGTGAAAAAGCTGAATATTTATCTTATAATCAAACTTTTCAAGAAGGATTTGCAAAGTTTCTACAAAACCAATATTTCGAAGTCGGAGAACATATTTACGGATTCAAAGAATGGGCAAAATTAGTTAAAGACGGAGAAATATTAATAAGTTTTGAAAGAGGCTTAACTTATTACATCACAGCAGCAGGAGAAAGATATCTTATAGCTCCGGGAAGATTTTGCGGAGAAATTTTAAGTCAAGTTTATAACAAAGATTTTAATGCAACAACTTTAGTCGTTAGTTACACCGACACATTAATTCCAATAATGATTTATAGCACTACAGTTGGATTAAAAAACTCAATTGCAGAATTAATACTAAAGAAAGGAGGTTTTAAAAATTGGCCAAGTGCGAGTAAGGTTTTTGGGAAAAGCTTCGTTCAAGGACTCACGGCACCAATTTCACCATTAAAACACATATACAGATACGGATCACGAGGACTTCTAAGTATGGCGAATTGGGACTCAACAACCCTAATGGACCTAGTTCAATATGACAAAGAAAGATTTTTAGAATCATTAAGAGAAACAGGAAGACAATTTCTTCAAGCAAAAAACTTAATATTAAGCAAACTTCCAGGAAAATACGGAAGAAATTATCAGTTAAAGACTGATAAACTAAAAGAAATTCACAAAAAAAGAATAAACATCTTGGAGCTAAAAAGAATAAATACACTTGGAAATCTTTCGACAATGAAAACAGAATTTGAAAAACATCTTGGAACTTATGGAGCTTACGACCCCGAGCTGGACGAATTAAAAAAGAAAATTTTAGAACCAAACGGACTTGATATTAACCCAGAAAAACTTAGATCGGAACTAGACACATATATAAAACAGAAAGAAAAGCAATTACAAAAAATTAAAGAAGAATACAGCAAAATATCAACACATTCTTCAAAAACAAATCTCGAAATTTCGAAAAAATTATTAGAGGAATACAATAAAGAAGCTGATATAAAAAATAAAGAAAAATTACAAAACAAAATCAAAGATTCACTATCCAAAGCCGGACCTGAAGGAAAAAAGATTCTAGACTCGGATCCTTTTGCTGATCCTGAAAAAGCAATAAGTCAAATCGACCAAGAGCTTTCAAAAATACAATCACCCGATACGACTTCAACAAGTCCAAGCACTCCGGATTCAGCCAAAACGGCAAGTAATACACCCGAAGACACTCAAAACAAACCGGGAGACTCACCGAAATCCACTCCGGACGAAACAAGAATATCGAATGAAGAGTTTGAAAAACTCACAGAACCGGAAAAAATCCAAAAGATTCAAGATGTTGATGCCGAGTTGATAGAAAAGATGGATGAATTCGCACAGAAAAAAGAAGCACTGGAAAAAGAATTCAAAAAAGTTGGAAAAGATCCATTAAAATCCAAATCTTATAAAAAGCTTTTACGTAATTATAAAGTAAGGATTAAAAATATTCAAAAAAGACGAAAAAGGCTCACCTTAAGAATATTGAAATCAAACCCCGACCTTGATCTCAAAAAAAACAAAATTCAAATCGATCCGAGTTTTCATGGAGATGCTCCAAAGGGCATAGACTCAAAACATATTGAAAACGGCTCTATGAAAACAAAAATGGAGACAGGAAAAATAAAAATACCTGAGAGAATTAAAAGCAATAAAATGCTAATAGGAACAATATTGGTAACTGCTGCATCTTTCTTGGTGGGATCAGCGGCAAATGCGGAAGAAGATGAAATAGACTACAACTTTTACGAAGATGAAGACAATACAGACTACGAAACACTCGACGAAGAAGACCTGGAAAACGACCCGGAAACAAAAGAAATGCTTGCAGAAGCAAGAACCGAAGCGGAGGAAAGTATCGGAAAAGAAGA
Organism: uncultured Candidatus Peribacteria bacterium; assembly: GCA_964402735.1. Taxonomy (GTDB): domain Bacteria; phylum Patescibacteriota; class Gracilibacteria; order UBA1369; family LOWO2-01-FULL-3; genus JAVEWJ01. Next base: position 3,470 of record CAYODN010000027.1, read on the forward strand.
ACCTGATAATGAATATATAAGTGAAGAAGACGAGCGAATGTTTAAAGATGAACAACTTAAAGAAATCGGAAAGGAAAGAGAAAAAGTTTCACGAAAATTCGCTAATTTTTTTGAAACTTTATATTCACAAGAATATCTGCCGAAACTTTCGGCAAGCGGTGTAATCGACGCTATTTCATTGGAAAACGTAGAAAGAAAACTGCAACTTTCCGTTAATCGTTTTGCAGATGAATACGAAAACGAAAGCGCGAAATTCATGATGATGATGATTGAAAAAGAAGAATTGATTAATGGCTTCTTTAAAGACAATCCCGACTTGCAAGAAAAAGGCTGGCCGATTCTAAACAGTATGTTCAAAATCGCCTGGGACAAAGAATCGCAAAAAGCATATTTAAGCTACGGCACTAGAGATGAATTTATTGAAATGAGCTATGGAATTGCGGATGCGTTCACTAAAAATGAATTCTCGAAAATGGGAGGAAAAGATGCAGCAAACGCAACCGTAGAAATCGGAGGAAATTTCATTCCTTTCTTCGGATCCGGTAGAGATTTGTTTAGAGCCTACAAAAACTTGGGACAAAGAGGAAATACAAAACAAGGACTCATAGACCTTGGATTCGGAGTTGGAGGTCTTGCACTTGATGTGGCAACGGTAGGAACGGGATCCGCACTGGGAGTGAAAGCTCTTGCAAAAGAAGGGGTTCAAGCTGGTTTAAAGACGCTACGAATAGGAATGGACCTCTCGCCAATATTTATGATGGGACATGATCTTTCAAAAAACGCATACGATTATCTAACCGACACGAAAGACTCAATAATCTTCGGAGAAAAATATTACGCGGACAAGCCGAAAGATTCAAAACCGATTCCTTTCAAACACCCTCCTATAACCGGCTTAACAAAAGCTAAATCAATTAGTGAAGATCCGCGCGAAGCAAAAATTGAATTGCAGGAACTTTTCGTTTCAATCAAAAATTCATACTACTGGAGAGCCTGTGTTTGGGAAATAAAAGATGAAAACACAGTCCTGGTAAAAAGGCTTCAAAGTGACAACGAAACAACAATCACTCGTGAAAAAGACGGTAACTGGAACCTCGAAGGCGTGCTTTCGGCATCCGGAGGATATTCGATTCAGCAAGCATTTGTAATGGCAAATTTGAGCAATTCAACAATGGAATGGCTTAATGAAAAAGAAGAATCGGGAGCTTCGGAAAATCCGTTTTATGTTTCAAGCGGAGGCGATATAGAATTCGATGCGGATTGGACACCGGTTGCTATAAATTATCTCTCCTCCGACAACGAATGGCTAGAGGCCTACGAAAGAAGCTTCGATATACCAAAAGATTGGATCGTAAATCTACTAAACAGAACCTACAAAAAATACCTTCAGAAAAACTCAATTTCCGGAAGATTTTTGGAACTTCAAAACAAAATAACAAACAAAAGCAAATGACATTACCTACACCTGCGCAACTGGCAAAAGCCATAGCAAATACATCTTTTTCACTTGAAGAAAAAAATACGATTATTCAAGGAGTAAAATTTTTAAATGTTGAAAAAATTAAAATTCTTTACGAAATGTTAACAAAGCTTCAAGAAGAAGAAACGCGCTTTGTAAACGAAGTAAATCGAATCGACCTGAAATACAAGATTAGATTGGAGACCGAGATTGAAAAAGCTAAAAACACTGTGCAAACTGTGCGGAACGAAGTGTAGCACACTGTATTGGGAGGTAGAAAAATAAACAAAAAATCAAAAAAACCTTTTGTAGAAAAAACTGTGCGAAGCGGAGCACACTGTATCGGAAAAACTGTGCGGAGCAAAGCGTAGCACACTGTATTGGGAAGTAGACCGATAGACTCTACGATTGAAAAGCCAAAAGTAGAAAAATCTACTCAGAAACCTCCTTTCCCCTTCCCGCCGACTTTCTAGCGGTTGCTCCAAGAATCTTTTTTCTAAGACGAATACTTTTTGGCGTCACCTCGATAAGTTCATCTTCCTTGATATAAGAAAGAGCCTTTTCCAAAGTCATCTCGGAAATCGGCACAAGATACATAGCCTCATCCGCACCGGAAGCACGCATATTTGTAAGATGTTTGTTTTTCGTAGCATTCACAACCAAATCAGTCTCGTGAGAATGTTCACCGATAATCATACCTTCATACATATCCACACCGGGACCGATAAAAAGTTCACCTCTTTCCTGAAGCTTCCAAAGACTGTAAGCCATCGTAGGCCCATTTTCACCCGAAATAAGCGACCCGTTCGCCCTTTTCTGAATCACACCCTTCAATGGGATATAAGAATCGAATGAATGATAAAACGTACCCTCTCCTTTAGTCATAAGCATAAAAGCTTGATGATAACCAAGAAGTCCACGAGTCGGAACTTTAAACTCAAGAGTTGTATTTCCGTTTAAAGTGGAAACATTCGAAATCTCGCCTTTTCTCTTCGACAAAGTCTCAATAATTTTCCCAGCCATATCATCCGGAACGTTTATTATCACATTTTCCAAAGGTTCGCACTCTACTCCATCAATCATTTTATTCAAAACTTTCGGCTGTGACACCTGAAGCTCAAATCCTTCCCTTCGCATATTTTCAATCAAAACAGCAAGATGCATTTCCCCTCTTCCATAAACCTTAAAAACTTCATTTCCGGCACTGAATTCCACCTTAAGTCCCACATTGGATTCAATTTCCCTCTCAAGCCTATCCCTGATATTTCGGGAAGTTACAAGCTTTCCTTCTTTGCCTGCAAACGGTGAATCGTTTACCAAAAAATCCACAGACAAAGCCGGTGGATCAATTTTAATAGAAGGAAGCGCAGTCGATTCCTGATTGTCAGTAATGGTTTCACCAACATAAATATCCGGAATACCAGCAATTGCCACAATATCACCGGATTCAATTTCATTTGTATCTACACGTTTAATTCCCTGGAAAGTAAAAACTTTTGTAATTTTGCCATTTCTCTTATTTCCATCTTTATCAATCACAAATACATTTTTCCCGGTAGAAAGCTTGCCCTCCGCCACTCTTCCAACAGCAATACGACCCAAATAATTATCATAAGTAAGTGTAGCTGGTTGCATTCTAAAAGGCTTATCCAAATCCTTTTGAGCCGGTTTCACATGTTCCATAATAAAATCAAAAAGCGGAAAAATATCTTTTTTCTCATCTTCCAGGGATTTTATCGCAATCCCCTGCTTGGCGATTGTATAAATGTAAGGGAAATCCAGCTGCTCATCCGAAGCCCCAAGGCTTGCAAAAAGATCAAAAGTTAAATTAAGAACCTCGTCCGGACGAGCCATCGGTTTATCGATTTTATTTATTACAACGAGCACCTTAAGTCCGAGCTCAAGAGATTTTTTAAGAACAAATTTCGTTTGTGGCATTGGTCCTTCAGCCGCATCAACAAGCAACAAAACCGCATCAATAGTTCGAAGAACACGTTCCACTTCAGAACCGAAATCCGCATGACCCGGAGTATCCACTATATTGATTTTTGTATCTTTATAAAAAATCGAAGCATTTTTTGAATAAATCGTAATTCCTCGCTCTCTTTCCTGATCGTTTGAATCCATTACTCTTTCTTTTACCAACTCGTGTGAATTAAATGCGCCTCCATTTCGAAGCATAGAATCGACCAAAGTTGTCTTTCCATGATCTACATGCGCTATGATTGCAATATTCCTGATTTCCAATTTATTCTGATTAATAATAAAAAACGCCTAAATAAGCGATAAAAATACTTGACCAGTTTACATTTTGCCAAAAATATTGCAAGACAAAATAAAAAAACAATTTTAAAAAATTCGTTAAAATGGTAAATTCGAACAAATTAACCAAATACAAAATGAAATCACAAAGCTACTTTTCCGGAAGTTTTGGCCTATTTAAAAACAAGATCAAAGAGCTTGCTCCCTATCTTTTGACACTTGCCGTTTTAAATTTCTTAAACGAATTTTTAAGCCTAAAAATAGGAGTAAGTGCTTTTTCATTTGTTCTCTCTCTTGTGTTCTCTTTATTAATTTTCTTGGTTAGCATTACTCTAATAAAAACAACCCTACACCTTCTTCGAAATGAGGAAACAAGCCCAAACGCAAACATCGATTTTTTCAAAAAACATTCAAAAGAATTTTTGAACACAGTGGGAAAATACCTTTTGAAATTTTTAAAAATAGCAGGAATACCGCTTGCAATACTGATAATCGTGGGTATCGTATTCGTCACATGTTCCACAGGAACAAACGGCTTTCCATATCCAACCGAATTAATGGAAAATCTATTTGCCGGGAAAAAAGCCGCTCTTACAGGCCCATGCACAATCGGCTTTTACCTAAGCACTCTTCTTGCACAGATTTCATTTATGATATTTATCGTCCTTGCAGTGATCGCCACTGTAAAACTTTTCTTCACATGGTATTCTTTTGCCGACCATAAAACAAAAATAACAGACGACCACACAAAAATTTCAGACGAACTCACAAAAGGCCGCAAAGGAGAATTTATCATTTTCTTGATTTTCGCAGCCTTCGGATTCGCAATTCTTGCATTTGTGGCGGTAGCGATAATTCAAGCCATACTACCTTCAAAAATCTTAGACATAGCGGTAAACTCACTTGGAATGGCGGTATTTACAGTACTTTACAGCGCATTCTTCGGACAGTACTACCTCACACTCAAAGAAAAAGACACTGCTAAATAATTTTACTTAAAAAAGATTTAAGATTTTTCTTAAGTCTTTTTTTATTTCTCCCCAATCAAAAGAAGCACAATTCCTACCATTTTCTCTTTATCTTTGGGATTGCTTTCGGCGATCAAAAGAGCAAGGGCCGTAAGCGCCTCGGGAGAAATACGCTTCGAATCAAGCAAATTCGCTTTCCTAAGAAACCACACAAAAGCAAAGGCACCACTTCTCTTGTTTCCATCGTTAAAAGGATGATTTTTAATTATAAAATAAAGAAGATGAGCCGCTTTCTCCTCAATCGTGGGATAAGCATCTTCTCCGAAAACCGATTGAAAAACGTTTCCAACAATACTCGATAAATTTCCGAGTCGTTTCTCTTCGGCAAAAAGATGAGTGGCCTCTTTTCGTGACATAAGGTCATTTTTCAGTTGCATTAAAGCGCCGGCAAGTTCTTCAGCCGTAAACTCCACTTGTTTTTTACTCATACCCCTCATCGGCAAACTCGATTTATCATAAGCATCAAGCGAAAACCAAGTACCGGCAAAAAGTTTTATCAAATCAAGAGCATCTTTAGCCTGCATGTTTGATCCGTCGGGAAGAAGTTTTTTCACATCCTCAACCGCTTTAAGAAATTGTTCGTAATTTGATTTAATCTTAGAAGGATTAAAAACATATCCATCGACAATATATTGTTTTAACACCTTACTCGCCCATTTTCTAAACTGTATTGCCCTATAAGCAGACCTTGCACGATAACCTACCGCCAAAACAATATCCAAGCTATAATATTCTATTGATCTCGAAATTTTTCGAGAACCTTCTTGTTTTTCAACTGTTGCGATTTTCGCAACAGTTGAATCTTTGATCAATTCACCATCCTCAAAAATTTTATGAATATGCCTAGAAACATTTGATTTATTAATTTCAAAAAGATCGGCAATTTCATTGATATTTGCCCAAATGGTATTAAGCTTATAATCAGCCCGAAGCTCAATCGCCCCATTTTTAGCCTGAAAAACAACAATTTCGTTTTTTTCTTTTCGCATAATTTTTTCGTTAAAGACTAAAAAAAATTATAACTGAAAAACAAAATATTACTAGAAAATGGAACAAATATAAAAATAGGAGAAAGGACCACGGCTAACACAAGAGAGAAGAGTTTTAATTCGCAAAAAATTATCTGTCATACAAAGAAAAACAACTCGCTTTCGCGAGCGAAGACTGGTGGGCGATCGAAGAGTTGAACTTCGGACCTCGTCATTATCAGTGACGCGCTCTAACCACCTGAGCTAATCGCCCCCATATACTTTTCAAAGACAGAAAAAATTTACTCAAATAAGCACCGTAAGTCAACAAATTTTTGCTTTATTTTTTCTCACTTCTTATTCCAACCGTAAATTCATCGAGATCAAGCAGATGGAACTCACCGCTATCCGTTAATTCCAAAGAAGAAGCCAATGTTTCAGCCTTCAAAATTTCAGATTGAGCAAATATAGCTTCTTTCAAAACCGGATCCTTAATATCCAAATAAAGTGCGATTTTCGCGTCCACAGGATAATCCATAGTTTTTCTATGATCCTGAACCAAACGAATTACATCTCGAAGAAGGCCTTCTTTCCTAAGATCCTCGGTGATTTCCAAATCAAGCATCATAACGATATCCGAATTTGCATCCACATTGTCGGCATTTTTACCCTTATAGACTACGGAAACCTCATCTCCGAAAAGTTTAAATCCACCAACCTCGATTCCCCCTTCAACAACCTTAAATTCACCGTTTTTAGAAGCTTTGATAATATTTTGAACCTCACCTCCATACTTAGGTCCGAGAAGTTTTGCGTTAACGGAAACCTGCTCATCGGCAAATTCATGGAAATCCTCAACAAATTCGATTTTTTTCACGTTTACCTCTTCTCGAATAACATCTAAATCCGCCTCAGTTAGAGAAATATCACGATTTTTAACGATTTTCGCCAAAGCAAGAGGCTGCCTGATTTTCATCTTATTTTTAGCACGAACAGAAAGCGCCAAATTCACAACACTCCTAATAAAACGCATTTTAGAAAGAGCCTCTTCATCTACCTTTGAAACCTTTGGCCAATCCGCAAGATGCACGCTTTCCTCACCTGTCAAATTCTTATAAATCGCCTCCGCCGTAAAAGGAATAAATGGCGAAATCATCATGGATAATTCCTTTAAAACAAGAAACAAAGTCGAATATGCAGACATTTTGTCCCCATCGTTTTGTGATTTCCAAAATCTCCTTCTCGATCTCCTGATATACCAGTTGTTTAAAGAATCAAGAAAAGATACAAACTCCTCGCCCGCACTCACAATATCATATTTATTAAGTTTTTCGGAAACTGAAAGATTAAGCTGAGAAAGCTCGGAAACAATCCATTTATCAAGTTCGTTGTCGGATTTTTCAACAAAATCCTTAGACGACCATTCATCAATATTCGCATAAGTTACAAAAAAGCTGTAAGCGTTCCAAAGAGCCAAAACCACTTTTTTCATCATACTCTCCACCCCATCATCACTAAACCTGATATCATCGCCACGCATCACGGGAGAAAGCATAAGCGCAAGCCTCATACTATCCGCACCGAATTTGTTCACAAGAACCATCGGATCCGTGTAATTTTGAAGACGCTTACTCATTTTTCGTCCGTCTGCAGCCAAAATCGTGCCATGAGCCACACAATTTTTAAACGAAGTATCTTTAAATAAAGCTGAAGAAAGCACAATCATCGTATAGAACCAACCTCTTGTTTGAGCCAAATATTCCACGATAAAGTCCGACGGGAAATGCCCGTCAAACCACTCCTTATTTTCAAACGGATAATGCACCTGAGCATAAGGCATCGCACCACTCTCAAACCAACAATCAAGAACCTCGGGAATTCGCTTCATCATACCGCCGGCACATTTCGGACAAGCGTAAGTATGCTTATCGATAAAATGCTTATGCAAATCGGTCACAGGGATATTTGTCTTCTCCTCAAGCTCCTTTTTACTTCCAAGAACCTCTATATGATCGCATTTATCACACTTCCAAACCGGAAGCACCGACCCCCAATATCGATTTCTGGAAATACACCAATCACGCGCACCTTCAAGCCATTTGCCGAAAATTCCGTTTTTAACATGATCCGGAACCCAATTAACCTTCTGATTCGAAGCGATCATATCAGCTTTAATCGGTTCGATACTCACAAACCAAGCCGAAATAGCCTTATAAATAAGCGGGGTATCACATCTCCAACAATGCGGATATTGATGCTCATAAGTGTTGAGAAGAACGAGTTTTTTCTCATCCTTAAGCCTTTTAATAATCTCGTCGTTTGAATCGAAAACATGTTTTCCTTTTAAATCCGGAACCTCATCCGTAAAATTTCCATCATCATCCACCGGCATAAAAAACGCAATATTTTCTTTTTTACAAGCGTTAAAATCATCCTCACCGAAAGCGGGAGCCATATGAACGATTCCCGTTCCATCCTCGGTTGTCACGAAATCCGCCAAAATCACCTTAAACGCATCTTTATCATTTTGCCCCTTGGAGGCATTACTATCCTTAAAATACGAAAACAAAGGCTCATACTTTAGCCCCGCCAAATCTCTACCTTTCATTCGTTCCAAAACTTCATACTCCTCAGGCTTTTTGTAATATACGGAAAGCCTGCTCTCAGCCAAAATGTACAGTTCCCCACTCACATCTTTCACTTTTACATAATCGATCTCGGGCCCCACGGCGATTGCGAGATTTGAAGGAAGAGTCCAAGGAGTAGTCGTCCAAATCAGGAAATATTCATTATCCTTGCCTTCGATTTTAAGTTTAACGGTAACAGTTTTGTCTTGTTTCGGCCTATACGCGTCATCCTGCCTCGTCTCAAAATTACTGAGCGGAGTGTGGCAATGCGTACAATACGGAAGCACCTTATATCCCTCATAAATCAAGCCCTTGTCGTAAAGCGTTTTAAAAATCCACCAAACCGTTTCCATAAAACTCGGGTCCATCGTGCGATACTGATTTCCGAAATCCACCCACCTACCGATTCGATTAATAATCACTTCCCATTCATCGGCATAAGTAAACACCTTGCTTCTGCAATTCTCGCAAAATTTATCGATTCCATATTCGGCTATATCCTGATGTGAAGTGAGATTAAGTTCCTTTTCAACGATATTTTCAATCGGAAGTCCATGACAATCCCACCCCCATCTGCGCTCCACTTTAAAGCCCTTCATCGTTTTATATCGCGGAATAAGATCCTTCGCGATAGAAGTGAGAATATGCCCATAATGCGGAAGCCCGGTGGCAAACGGAGGCCCATCGTAAAACACAAACTCATCATTTTTTTCACGACTTGAAACGGATTTCTCAAAAACCTTATTTTCATGCCAAAATTTCTGAATTTCTTCTTCAAGTTCAGGGAAATTTTGTTTGTTATTTACCGGTTTAAACGCTTTCATAAAAAAAACGGGTTAAATTAAACGATTTAATCCGTGGACGATTTTTTGATAAAACCGCGGTACCACCACAATTCCCCCAATCGGAGGCCCTTAAATTGCTTTGATAACGGAGTGTTCCTCTCCGCGCGGGTCTAGTCTTGGTCGCTTAAAGCGACCAATTTCTTCCGCAAGTCTCTCCGGTGATTGCCGGATACAGGCGACAAAAGAAATATACACAAGATTAACTGGATTTGGAAAGAGATTTTTTATTTTTAGACCAATAAGAAAGCAATTCTCCCAAACTTCCAAATATATTTTTCACATCAACTATATCTTCAAGAATTTCATAAACATCCTCTATCTTAATCAACTCTTTTATAGACATATAATCCATGGAGATATTTAATTGATTTTCAGGATATCTAAAAGCATCATTCTG
>CAYODN010000028.1:0-1060 GCA_964402735.1 uncultured Candidatus Peribacteria bacterium
TTTTCACCCGATTTTTTCTCAATAAAACCCCAGATATTCATTTTATCGTTCGGCAAATACATCGATTTATCAAAGGAAGCAAGCACATTATATTCGTAGTATTTATAATTGCTTGAAGAAGGTTTCAAAGCTAAAAGTGTCTTGTTTCCAATCAAATCCTCAGCATGAAAATATTTCGTTTTTGCATCTGCATAGTCGGCTTTAAAATCCTCGGGAGTAGCGAATTTATACACACCGTTCGCGTCAGTTTGACCTTCTTTGCCGGTATCCAAATATTTGATTTTAGTGTTTTCGGAAGGTTTTCCTTCTTTTAAGTTTATCGTCCAAAAAAGTGTATCGCTAAGTGAAACATTCGAATAAACGGCCAAATCCGAAACTTGCAATAGTGCCTGGAACTTTTTCTCGTCCTTTATTTCCATCAAATAAAAGCCTTTTTCGAGTTTTAAATCCGGGACATATAGAAAATTTGAGTAATTTATCTTATCGATCTTGGCTTCATATTCACCAAGACTTAAAAGATTTTTTGTATCGGTTCTGTAAGCGTTTTTGTAAGAGTATGACCAATTCGGGATGTCGTTAATTATTTTGAAAACCTTTAAAAAATCCTCGGAATTTTCAAATTTAAAAACCTCAATCTTAGAGGAAACAGCTTCATCGTGCGATCCATAAACACCCACGGCCAAATCGATACCGGATTTTACTTCATAGTTGTCTGCACTGAAATAAATATTATTGTAATTTGAAGTTTCGCTTGCCTGGGTTTCAAATTCAAACACTTTTTCTTCGGAAAGCGTAAGTTCACTACCTTTTACAGGAAGACCTTTTTTCACAGTAACAGTATAAATTGTGGAAGGAGCAAGCCCTCCTTTAGCCACAAATACCAATGTTTTTCCATGTTTTTCAAATTTTCCTACGGTACTCGGACTGATTTCAAAGAAATTTTTGGCAGTTTCTAAATCGAAATTTTCACTCGAAAATTTTATCTCAATACCGCTTTCAAGTGGAATTCCGGACATTTGATTTCCCGGAATAGTCGACATCACGGTAAATTCATTTCTCG
>CAYODN010000028.1:1076-2487 GCA_964402735.1 uncultured Candidatus Peribacteria bacterium
TATAAACGGAATTAGGCTCAAGGCTTTTTACCGGAGAAACCAAATACTCTCCTTCGGAGACCTTTTCCACGGAAATTTTCGTTTCGGGAAAAACCTCCAAGTTTTCCGCAATAGTATCAGCCGGAAGATCCGTGTCGGACTTCAAAATAAATTTTGAATCACTCATTACACCGAGAGAATCGGATTTTTCGGCCTCCATTGTAAAGCTTGCAAAAGCCGTGTTCTCGGAGTTGTCCAAAATATCGAAAAATGAGAAATTTTGATTCAAAACTATTGCCACGATGAGAATTAAAGACATCGCACCTGCAAGCGATATTCTAAATGGGGTGAAAAGTGAAAAAAACGGACTTTTGCTTTTATTAAGCACTTTCTCTTTAAGAAAAGCCCAAAGATATTTTTTACTTTTATCAACAGGTACACTATCGACCTTACGATTTTTGTTCATTTTATATTAAATTAGGATTTAAAACGTTTCTTAAATTTTCCATGGCGCGGTGCATGGAAGCTTTCACGGCGCTTTCGGATTTGTTTATTGAATGTGAAATTTCTTTTTGAGACATATCGGAAAAATAATACAATGAGATTATTTCCTTATGTGCAGGGCTTAAAGTCTCGATTGCGTCCGAAAGTTTTGAAAGATCATTATCGGCAAAAAGTGCCTCGTCCAAGTATTTAAGCTCTTCTTTTACATCAGTGCAAAGCCCTTCCATTCCCTCCGGTATTTCGCTAAAAGGTCGAATTTCTTTGTTTAGTTTTGACCGTCGGTAGTTTTTAAGCCTATTTATTGCAATTCTAAAAAGCCAAACTTTTACGGAAAACCCCTGCCACTTAAATTTGTCGAAACTTAAAAAAGCCTTTTCGAAAGTATCGGCCAAAATATCGTAAGCCACTTCGGAAGACATTGTCCTTTTGAGAAGAAAACGGAAAATTATTTCATAGTACGCATTGTAGATTTTTTCAAAAACCTCTCTGTTGAATTTAAATTCTTCGATAATTTGTTTTTGCTCTTCCTCGGAAAGATCATAAGAAGATGATTTTTCTTCGTTTGTAAATAAACCCGAAAACCAAAGAAGCGGGTTTACAAGGCCAAAATATACGATTTTAAGTGCAAGCTCCTGAAACATATTTTTTTAATGTTAATATTTTTTCTTACACTATCAATAACACCGAATTTTTAAAAGGTTGCGAAAATTCGAAAGATTTTATTGTTTGAGTTTACAAAAGAAAAAAAATGAATTAAATTCCTCTCTTAAAAAACGCTTGAAAAAGCAAGTTTAGAGAAAAATTAATTAAAGACACTTTTGAACTCAAAATTTTCATTTGCCACGGATTTCCATGGAAATCTGGAAAATATAGACGCATTTTTAAAACATTCCAAGGAAAGGGAAGTATCAAATATTATTTTCGGTGG
>CAYODN010000028.1:2587-12972 GCA_964402735.1 uncultured Candidatus Peribacteria bacterium
TTGAAGATTTAAGCTTCCTAAAAGCCCGAATTTCTCTTCTAAAACACCTGTTTAAAACAAATTACGCCTTACAAAAATATCTCGAAAGATTCAATAAAGAAAATGGAACACTGTATGGCGAATCTGAAATTGCCGAGCTTTTTTTGAGGCATCTTGAAATAAAAGTAAAAACGGAGGCCTTATATCAAAAATACGACGAAAATCTCCGTAATTGGCTTATTTCAAACACTTTAAAAAGAGATTTGTTTTTAAAACTCGGAGGCCTCTCATCTCTTTTGAAAATCATCGGCAAAAACATTCTCCATCTCCTGTGTTTAAGCGAAATTTCAGACTCCATTTACGAACAATCTTATCCTTTTCAAAAAGAATTTTTCCACAAATTTTTCACGAAAATAAAAAAAATTCGTGAGCAAACCAAATCCACGGTGTCCCTTATTATGGGAAACAACGACCTCTTTGAGCTTAGAGAGGAAGTATTTAAAGCTGAGGGGGAGGGTATAATAATAAACGCCACAAACAAACTGGTAAGATTAAGCGAAGAAACGGAAATGCTGGGAATAAGCTACATTCAAAACTCCACGGGAAACGGAGCATGGAAAAAGGCGGCTGATGAAATTGAAAGGGAGATAAAGGCGCTAATGGAAAAACGCTGCCCCGCTCGCAAATTAATAATAAACAGCCACATACCACCGGCAAACACAGGCCTTGGAGATGCGATTTTATCGGGAATGGAAGTGTCGGATCTTGGTTCTAGCGCAATAAATCAAGCGATACTTAAACATAATCCGATATTAAGCCTTCACGGCCACGTCCACGAAGCATATTTATTAAGCGGAACTATTAGAGCCAAAATATACGACACATACGCATACAATCCGGGAGCAAGCGAATACCAAAACAGATTTCTATTAGGCGACTTAGAGAATCCCGGAGATGCCGATCTTGTTACGATTAAATAATTTCAAATCTCTGAAAGATGAAAGGTTTCTATTGCTAAAAAGGCCTTAAGTTTTTACGCAATCAAATTAATGGCTTATGAATGGGGATTTTTGAGAGCACTTTTGAGCAAAAAACGGCTTGGTCAAAATCGATGGATTTTGCGTTTTTTGCGAAACGAGGTTTGCTTTCCGCAGGAGAAAGCAAACCGTTGCTCGAAAAAATTTTTATTCATAAGCCAAAGAGAATCAAAAAAAACTGGGGCCTTTTTATTCTATTGCGGTTGACAAAATGATTTAAACTTTTAAAATACTTAAGTTCTTTGACAGGCGCTCTCACCCTGAAAAAAAGGAGGTCAAGGTGGGAACAAATAGAGTTGTCGAGTACGGAAGCTTCGATCAGGCTTTCTCAAAGTATCTCTTTACTCAAAACCATGAGGAGAAGATGATTTTATGGGAAGTCCTGGTAGATGCGATGTTCGATCTAGATGAACGTCGTTCTGCAAGGAATCTATTCAATGAGTACATGCAGATAGCAGAACGACTGGGCCGCGAGTTCATCTCAGAGGGTTGCTTGACTTCCTTCGAGTATCCGAAGGTACTGAAGGGAATTAAGGATCTCCAAGAACTTCTGAGTATCGAGCACGTATGAGCCTACATGGGACTATATCGTAAAGAACAACAAAAATGGAGCGCCCCTAATCCGGACGCTCCATTTCAACATGTTAAAATTATTTCTCCTTCACTACGAATCCCACAATCTTTCCCGGTACGAAAATCTCTTTCACAATTTCTCCCTGAGTCAAATATTTTTTCACGTTCTCATTTGTACGCGCAATTTCAAGCACATCCTCTTTTCCGGCATCAATGTCCACCTCAATTTCACCTCGTACTTTTCCGTTTACCTGAACACCGATTTTTACCTTGGACTCAACCACAAGCTTCTTATCGAATTTCGGCCACACACTTTCAAACACACTCTTTTCCTCACCGAGAAGGGAAAAACACTCCTCCGCAAGATGCGGTGCAAGTGGCGCTATAAGCTGAGCCAATACTTTTTTCGATGCCCAATCAAGACCGTTTTTCATTGCCGAATTGATAAATTCCATAAGCGCCGAAATAGCAGTATTGAAATGAAAAGATTCAATATCTTCGCTCACTTTTTTAATAAGTTTATGAAGACTTCGATGCATTTCATTCATATCCACCACTTCTTTTTCATCCGCAATCACGCGATAGAATCTATCCTGAAAACGGCTTATTCCCACTATTCCTTTATCGCTCCAATCTCCTCCATCGCTATATGGTCCCATAAACATCAAGTACATACGAAGAACATCGCTTCCATACTTGGAAACAAACTCATCGGGACTCACCGTATTTCCCTTGGATTTGCTCATCTTTGCGCCATCTTTTGTGATCATTCCTTGATGAATCAGTTTTTTAAACGGTTCCTTGTGGTCGACAAAACCCAGATCAAAAAGCACATGGTTCACGAATCTTGCGTAAATAAGATGCATACAAGCGTGTTCCGGGCCTCCGATATATAAATCCACGGGCATCCATTTCTTTAGAACGTCTTTATCAAAAGGCTTATCCGTGAGCTTATTGCAAGGATACCTCAAGTAATACCATGAAGAACAAACGAAAGTATCCATTGTATCAACTTCTCTTTTCGCAGGCCCTCCGCATTTCGGACACTTCGTATTCACAAATTCTTCGCATTTCGCAAGAGGGGATAGACCATCACCCGTAGGCTTAAAATCAACATTTCTAGGTAGTTCAACAGGCAAATCCTCCTCGGCGACCGGCACAGTTCCGCACTTATCGCAGTACACAACAGGAATCGGCGCACCCCAATATCTTTGCCTTGAAAGAAGCCAATCTCGAAGTTTATAATTAACCGTTGCTCTTCCAAAACCGAGTCCTTCCATATAAGAAACCATTTTGGGAAGCGCTTCTCTATTATTCATACCGCTGAAATCTCCCGAATTAAAAAGCACACCATCGCCGGTATATGCTCCTTCAAAGTTTTTAGGATCGGTAATCTCTCCGTTCTCGGAAATCACGAATTTAAGCGGAATATCATATCTTTTTGCAAACTCGAAATCTCTTTGATCGTGAGCACAAGCCATCACAACCCCGGTGCCATACATAAGCACAAAATTGGCTATATATACAGGAATTTCCTCTTTCGTCACAGGATTTATTACATATTTTCCGGTAAAACATCCGATCTTGTCGTCTCCGCCCTCCGAAGTTCTTTCGATAAGGGTTTGTTTATTAATTTTTGCGCGCACTTCGTTTACCTCTTTTTCATATTTCGTGCCTTTCACAAGATCATCCACAAGGGGATGCTCCGGTGCTATACATACAAAAGTAACACTGTAAATTGTGTCCGGACGAGTAGTGTAAGCCGTAAGAATACCATCTCCATCGCTTAGTCTGAAATCAATTTCGGCTCCATGACTTTTACCGATCCAATTTTGTTGCATTTTTATTGTTTTCTCCGGCCAATCAAGGCCTTCGTAATCAAGCAATTTCTCGGCATAAGACGATAACTTAAGAGCCCATTGATTGAGCATTTTTCTGGTCACTTCGCTACCGCAACGATCGCATTTTCCACCTTGCACCTGCTCGTTTGCAAGCACCGTCTGGCACTCGGGACACCAATTTGCAGGTTCGTTTTTTCTGTAAGCAAGGCCATTTTTATACATTTGTAAGAAAAGCCACTGAGTCCATTTATAATAATCCGGACGAGAAGTAACAACTTCTTTATCGAAATCATACATTCCCCCGATTTCGCCAATTTGTCTCTCCATCACTTTTATATTCGCTTCGGTTGTATCTGCGGGATGTACGCCGGTTTTAATGGCATAGTTCTCGGCTGGAAGCCCAAAACTATCAAATCCGAAAGGCGCAAACACGTTTTGCCCCTGCATTTTTTGGTATCGAAAAGCGCTATCAGCAATACCGAAATTGTACCAGTGTCCCAAATGAAGCTTATCACCGGAAGGATATGGAAACATGACAAGTCCATAGAATTTTTTTCTCTTTTTTTCACTCAAATCCGTGTTGTGAAAATCCTTTTTTTTCCATATTTCTTGCCATTTTTTCTCCGTTTCCTGAGGGGAATATCTATTCTCTTCCATAATAAAAAATTAAAGTTTTTCTGGATGGATAATACTCGACTCGTCTAAAAATCGCAATAAGTTGCAATTTATTTCGCTTTGCGAAATAAATTTTGTCTGCCAATTTTCGCAAAGCGAAAATTTTTGTCTGCGTAAGACAGACATTGGCCCGAAGGGGCAATAAAGCCAAGAGTAAATACCATAGTCGTCAAAATTCAATCAAAGACTTTAATGAAATGGAATAAACAGAATTAAACTATTTTATCTTGGTTTCTTCAACAATTTTACTTATATCCTTCACTGAAAAAACAATTTCGGAAACTTTATTGTTTTCGGCATTCAAAATTGGAACGGCCTTAAAAATCACCAATATTTCTTCCTGGTCGTTTTTCATTATTCTGTAAGGCCCAAGTCCCACCACTTTATTTGCATTAAGAAGAAGTTTTTAGTTTTACGACATTATGGCAGGCAAATCTTTGGCGTTTAGATCGGAAAATAGTAGAGTTCCTTTTACTTCCTCGGCTTTTCTGCCAATAAGGCTTAAATATTCATCGGAAAAATCGATATAGGTACCCGATACATCAGTTACAAACCACACATTTTCATCCTCATTCAAATAGTCGCTATATAAAATCGCTTCACTTTCGTGATTACTTGAGCCATGTCCCGTGGATACACTTGCATGACCGGAAGTTTTTACCTCTTGGCCTGTGCTTGCAAAAAGCAATAAAATGGCTACAGACACAACCAGAATCGATAGTGAGGAAAGTAGAATTTTTTTGTTTTGACTGAGAAATTCCATGTTTATTTTTGATTTTTACACTAAATTATGACACAAAACACAGACAATGTCAAATATAAAATAAGTCAATTTAAGGAATTTAAGGCTTGCAGATTGAAATCAGAGGCGATTTTGTGCTAAAATACCAAGATAATTTATAACAAAAACAAAATGCCGATTAATGAATCCGATATCAAAATTCTTCTTCCGATACTTCACAAAATTCCTTTATTCCAAGGTTTAAACGAGAAGGAACACAGGGATATTTTGGAAAGGATAATCCTTATGTATTACCCGAAAGATTATGACCTTTTTTCTGAGGGCGAAATGGGGGATGCCTTGTATATAATAAAAAACGGGGCTGTTGAAATTTTTCACCCTGCAAAAACCGAGGACGAAGAAATAAAAAAAGTGGCTCAAATCAACGATAACGGCTTTTTCGGAGAGATGGCTCTTGTAACCGAGGAAAAAAGAAACGCCTCGGCAAAGACACTTTTGGACAGTGAAATCTTCATTTTAAGCCGGGATGATTTCAAAAAGCTACTCGATTCAAATCAAACTTTGGCCGAGCAAATCAGTGCAACTGTTGTAAAAAGAACGGACGAAAATTTTACAAATAAATAACAAATGAATTTCCTCTACCTGCTTTTTGCGCATTTAATAGGGGATTTCGTGCTTCAGACTTATGATCTTGTAAAACTCAAGAAAAAAAGTCTTTTTGGCATATTGATTCATTCGATTATTCACTTTTCAGTTGTGTTTTTCCTTCTTTTCGCAGTCTTTAAGAGTTTTGAAAACGAAATTCTTATTGCTGCGATTTTTGTAGCTTCCATGCATTTTTTCATAGATAAAGCCAAAATCGAATACGAAAAGCATCGAAACTTAAGAGTTCGCCCGTTTTTATTGGATCAATTATTGCATTTGATCGTAATATTTATTGCTTCACTATATCTAAATGCCTTTATTAAGCCCGAATTTAACCGTCTTGCCGAATTTTGCATTTTCGCAAGTGCATTGATTGTTCTCACTCAGGGGCTTGAAATTTTTAAATTGCAAAAATCACTCGAAACCGGAAAAAAACGCACACCGAAACAAAATAAAAAAGCTCTGAAAATCAGAGTATTCCTTTTAATTCTCTTTTACCTTTTATATAGACTGGTACTCGTGTTGCTCCCTTAATTATTCGCTCACGGTCACCACTTTCGCTTCCTCTACGTGTTCTCTCGGAGATATTTCCTTTTCCGATGTAAGCTCTAAAAATGAGTAAGTCCAAACGGTATAGGAAAAAATATCAACGATTCCGTTCAAATAAGCCGCAATCATAAGCACAATAAGCCCGGAAACGATTCCAAGAGCGATACTTATTCCCGGCACAATCACAGTTGTCATATATGCCGTAGCTCCCATAATCATCATAGGGATAATAAAAACCATAAGCGCTTGAATCACAATTCTCACACCGATAATCATCATCAGTATCGAAATAAGCAGAGTTTGTCTCCAATTCATCCACACAAGAAGTGTAGACTTTTTCATCGATTCCACGATATTTTTTTTGTCGATAATTATGAAAAAATCCGTAAAAGTAAGAAAAAGAGTGAGCGCAAGGCCGATTAAAAGTACCAGAATCAACACAGGGAGTAGAAGTTCAAAAAGAACAATTGGGAGATTTCTTAGAGCAAAGGCGATTTCAATAAGAATAGCAAAAAACGAAAATGTTTTTATGATCATGTGATATTCAAAAAGCGGAAGAAAGGCCCGAACACCGTATTTAAGCCCCACACCCGGCCCCGAACTTTGTCCGTTTTTTCTTCGTGCGATAGCCTGCACCGCGCTTGCAGTGGCTAAGGTTGGATACAAAAGATAGAAAACGGTAAACACGCTTCCTATAATCAAAGCGGGAATAATAAGTGAAAAATGCTCTCCGAAAAAAGAAAAAACAAACTTAAACATCTCAGTTAAAAAGCTTTCATCGGCATTATCAAACAAATGAGATTTTTTAAACGCCATGAATTGATAGGCGATATATATGAATCCGAAAGTTGTTGTAAGAATCGAAGGAACAAAGCCATACCACATAATAAGGCCTTTTTCATATTGCGTACTTTCCCACGCCTGCGCGATTAATTTTTTGTAATTCATGCACTAAATATTATAAGGCAATGAAAAAATGTCAATTTTTAGCTTAAAAAAGGCTTAAAAAAGTGGTATAATAATATGATAAATTTTGTTGAATGAAAATATTTAAAAAATACACAATCGAGTCGGACTCAAACGATTTAAAATGGATAGTTTTAAACGACCCAAGTTCCGAAACATTGGATCATTTGAAAAAAACATTTAAATTTCACAAACTCGATATTGAGGATTGTCTTTCAAAAGCCCAAAGATCGAAGATCGACGAATACGCAAATTACCTTTTTACGGTGTTGAATATCCCTGTTCGAAAAAAATCGGAAAACGGAATCGGGAAATCCCAAATCTATTTTTTTATTGGAAAAAACTTTGTGATCACCATTCATGATAACGATAAATATATTCGGGGACTGGAAAAAAAGCTTAAACAAAGTAAAAAACTAAGATTAAATTATTTCGGCAGATCCAGTTCCTTCCTTTTATATATGATTATAGATGGACTGTTTGAATCGGTATCTCCTTTGATGGATGAGCTTCACGAGGATTTATTCTCATTGGAACATCAAATATTCGATAATTCATTATCCACGGATAAACTCAAAGACATTTTGGCTTTAAAAAAAGACATTATCAACTTCAGAAGAATAATTCTTCCGGAAAGAACGCTTGTTGTTGATCTGGATCATAAAAGCAGAAAATACGATGGGGAAGGCCTTGAAGTATATTTCGACGATATCGTGGATAAAGTGGAAAAAATTTGGAACAATCTTGAAAATATGAACGAAATTTTGATTTCGCTTTTTGAAACGAACGAGTCGCTGACTTCCCATAATACGAACAATACCATCAAAATGCTTACGATTTTTTCGGTTTTGATAATGCCGATGACCTTAATTACCGGCTTCTATGGTATGAACGTTAAAGGTCTACCGATGGCGGAACATCCGCTATCAACACTGGTAATAAGCCTAGGATTCGTATTCTTAGCCATTCTAATGATAACCTTTTTCAGGTGGAAAAAATGGATATAGAATTTTTCGCTTGATTCAGTGCTTTGCCTGGAGTAAAATCAACTTCGTAAAAAACAAGCTAATCCAAATAATCATGCCAACAAAGAGAGACCAAAAAAAAGTAGTAATGCAAAAATACGGAACACATGCCAAAGATACGGGTTCCGCTCAAGTGCAAGTAGCCATTCTTACTGATAGGATTAATTTGTTGACAGGCCATTTGGAAAGCCATCCTAAGGATGTTCACTCAAGAAAAGGACTTCTGAAATTGGTTGGAAAAAGAAGAAAAAATTTGAATTATTTGAAATACCACAAAAAAGAAGAATACGATAAAATCGTAGACGACTTAAAACTCCGCAAATAGTTTAAACGGTACTTGAAAACCGGGCAAAACATTAAAGAAGGCAAGCTATGAGAGAATTAATTCTAGAATTCTTTTGAGCTTGTCTTCTGTTCAAAAACAAAAATTATTTCAAAAATAACTCAAAAGAACCAAATCAATTGGTTTTTTTATCGTATTAAAAAATTAACAAAAAAATATATGCAAGCAAAAACGCTTCAAATAGAGCTCATGGGTAAAGAGCTTAAAATTTCAAATACCCCATTAATCACTTATGCAAATGGCTACGCCACGGTTTCTTACGGCGATACCATTATTATGGCAAACGCTTTGATCAGCGAAAAAGGCAAAGAAGGCCAAGATTTTTTTCCGCTCACTGTAGATTTCGAAGAAAATATGTATGCAAGCGGTAAAATCAAAGGCTCAAGATTTGTAAAACGTGAAGGACGCCCTTCCGAAAAGGCTGTTCTCACATCAAGACTTATCGACCGACCTATTCGTCCGCTATTTCCAAAAGGAACAACAAACGAAGTTCAGCTCATCTGTACTGCGTTATCCGTGGAAAAAGATTGCGACCCCGCTACAACTGCAATAAACGCGGCTTCTATGGCTATGCTTCTTTCGGGAGCACCTTTTGAAGGTCCGATTGGAGCGGTTAAAATGGGATTCAAGGATGATAAAATTATCGTCAATCCTACCGACGAAGACGTGAAAACCGGAAGGCTCAACCTAACCGTAGCCGGAACAATCGATGCTATTACGATGGTGGAATGCGCCGCTTCGGAAATCACTGAGGATCAAATGCTTGAGGCTCTTTCCTTGGCACACGAACAAATCAAAAAGATTTGCCAACTTCAGTTGGATTTTATGAAAGATATGGATGTCCCGAAAATTGTTACAACTGTTACAGTTAAAAACGAAGAGGCAAAGAAAGCGATAGAAGAAAGTGTAACACTTGAAATGCTAAACGAGATCAAGGGAGTTACAAAAATGGAAGTGAAAAAGAAGCTTCACGCACTTGAAGATATGCTTATTGAAAAATATGCAAAACAAATCGAAGAAGAAATATTCACGGAAGGCGATATAAAGACGGTTTTGAACTCGAAATTCGAGGAGAATATGAGAAGAAACATCCTTGAAAAAGGAGAAAGAGTGGACGGAAGAAAAGTGGACGAAATCAGGCCGATTTCCGTAATGCTCGATGTTCTTCCGAGAGTTCATGGATCTGCAATGTTTCAAAGAGGCGAAACAACGGCCCTCACGATCACAACACTTGGAGGTCCGGGCGATGCGCTGATTGTTGAAACAATGGACGAAGACGACACAAGAAGATATTTCCACCATTACAGATTCCCTCCATACGCCGTTGGCGAGATCAAGCCGCTTCGCGGCCCATCAAGAAGGGACATCGGACACGGGGATTTAGCTGAAAGAGCACTTCTTCCGGTACTTCCCACAAAAGAAGAATTCCCATACACTTTGTGGCTCGTTTCAGAAATTCTTAAATGCAACGGTTCAAGCTCAATGGCCTCCGTTTGCGGCTCTACATTGTCGCTTATGGCTGCCGGTGTACCAATCAAAAAGCCCGTTGCCGCAATAGCTATGGGACTTATGGTGGACAAAGAGAACCCTTCAAAATACAGAATTCTAAGCGATATCCAGGGTCTTGAGGATTTCGGTGGCGATATGGATTTCAAAGTCGCCGGTACCGAGGATGGCATCACAGCGCTACAAATGGATATTAAGATCAAAGGACTTTCCGTAGATCTTATGAGAGAAGCTCTTATGCAGGCCAAAAAAGGACGAATGGAAATTATGGCGAAAATGCTTGAAGCTATTCCAAGCCCGAGAAAAGAGCTTTCAAAATACGCTCCAATGATTATGAGCATGATGATCAAGCCCGACTTTATTAAGGTTGTTATCGGAAAAGGCGGGGAGATGATCAATAAAATCATTGCAGAATGTGGAGTTGAAATCGATATTGAGGACACAGGTCTTGTTCAAATCACAGCCCCAAGCCAAGAAAATGGAGATAAAGCCGTGGAATGGATA
>CAYODN010000029.1:0-12191 GCA_964402735.1 uncultured Candidatus Peribacteria bacterium
GGAAGACCCAGGCCTATGCTTACTTCCTATATCAGGGACAAAGGCTTAAGGTTGATGCCAAGAAAAGGCTTAGGGCGATTGTAGAGGCCAGCGATCTTGGAAGCGGTTTTCAAATTGCTATGAAGGATCTTGAAATTAGAGGAGCCGGAGATATTTTGGGCGCAAATCAACATGGCGTGATAAATGTGGTGGGCGTAGCGCATTTTATGCGAATGCTTAATAAGGCGGTGGAGGATTTGAAGACAGGAAGGCTTCTTTCCGAGGGAGGAGAGGAGATTTCGGATGTTTCCATCGAGCTTCCCGTGGCCGCTTTTATTCCGGAAACTTATATTTTAAATTCAAACGAGAAAATCTCGGCTTATCAAAAGCTTTCCGCTGCGGATACTTTGGAATATTTGAAGGAAATTAAAGATGAACTTATTGCGGACTATGGAAAAATGCCGCGACAGGTGAACAATCTTTTTAGGGTGATTGAGCTAAAAATATATTGTAAGAAGGCGGGAATCGTGAACGTGAGGTCTCAAATCAAGCCGATGAGCAAGGATCGAGAAATCGAGATGCTTATGTCGAATAAAGTGAAACCGGCGAATATAATCAGTCTTCTTGAATATAATCCTTCGTGGCAGATTATCGGCAGTAAGCTAAAAATCGATATTGATAAATTATCCGGTGAGGATTGGTTTGAAGGCGTGAAAGAAAGTGTGAAGAAATTAAGTGTCGAGGCTAAGCATGGTGTCCGGAAATAAATCGGAGATTTTTTTCCTTAATTCTGCGATTGTTTCGTAAAGTTCTATCGGTTCGTCTTCTTGAGAATATATTTCTACCGAGTATCTTTGAGGTGGATATTTATTGATTTGCATTTCCATTAAAGTAAAAGTGGAGAAAAAATTGTGGAAAAATATTCGGATTTCATCCGTGATTTGTTCGGGTGTAAAGTTTTTATAAAAGGACAGCGAAAAATGTTTTTGTTTTACCAGATCGGCACCTAAAATCATTCGAAAATCCTCCGCTGAATAAATTGACATTTTTTCGAAATAACTTGGAACCTCCATTTTTATGTAAGGTTTTTCGAAATCGAAATTTACCAGATATAGTCCTTTGCCCATTTGTTGCGTTAAGTGTTTGAAATATTGCAACAATTTTGGTATAATGTAAAGATGAAATTAACAAAAACAAAAATGAATAATGTTTTAGAAAATGAAAATTTATCCGAGTTGTCGGAAGATCAACAATATTTGATGCGCGATGGTCAAAGATATTTGCTTTATGATCGAAGTGCGGAGGAGGTATCGAATTTGGTTCCTTTGGACAAATACAATGTATTTGGAAATGCCAGAGAACTTATGGAAGGAGATCTTGAATCCGGCTTGTTCCCTTATTTGGTGATAAAAAAAGAGGATTTTGAAAGCGTGAGAGCGCATGGACTTAAACCATCAAGTAGCGTAAATCAGTTTATCGTGCAGAATAATATTTGGGGAATGAAAAAATTTGTTGCGGAGAATCGAAAAGGTGTTTTTTTCGCTTTGAATCGCGAAATGAGTAGAGATTTTCCGAACATATCTCCAGATGATTATGTGGTGGTTTTGAAAGATGCCGAAGGTTTTGATCCCAAGATCGATGAGCGAAAAGGAGTGCCTTATTATATGCACATGATCGGCACGATGCAGCCTGTATCGCCCGATAAACTTCTTTTCTTTAGGGTTTCGGAGATAAATTTGGATCCGGAAAAAACGGTGGAAGTTCCTGTGGATACGAAACTCGTGGAGCAAATAAGAAGGGAAATAGAAGAAGAATTAGAAGAAAAATTTGATGCAGAGGTTGTTAGTTGGACTGAGAGGCTTGAAAGTTCCGTGTTTCAGGGATTGAACCTGAATGCGGTATCTGAATTAACTGAAGAGATTGATATTTTAAAAAACAAGAAAAAATACCGAGAAAAAGTTGATCGTCCTTATGATACATGGGAGGACGAGGACTTTGATAAATTGAAGGAGGTTTTGAAAAATAATGATGAAACACAGTCTTTTATAAAGGCATGCGAAGAACTTAGGAGAACCGTTGATTGGTTTAATTCTTTATCAGAGAGCAAGAGAAGGTGGGAACTTGAAGCCTTGGAAAAGGAAGACGAGGAAGATTTTGATTTTGTTTCCGATCTATATGATAACGCATACGACATTGATGGCGGACTTCGTTATTATTTGGTTGCTTTCAGAAAAATGCAGCGAAATGCGGGTAAAGATGAAGCTTATATTAAAAAATTCGAGAACGCTTTGACTCGTTATTATGATTTTGTGATTCTCGGCTAGGTGTAAAAGGCTTTTATTGTTGAAAAACTTCATTAATTGTGTTTTTATTAATGTGTTTTTATTTGTTCGTTGAAAAGTGGGGATGTATTGGTACTCGACAGGATGAATAAAGTCTTCTTTCTTCAACCGGGGGATCACGCTGTCTCCCCCTATATCCGTCCAGCGTAAAATAAATGCAAACAATTTAGTTGCAAAATTTTTAGGTGCACAAGCAACAGGCAGAGAAGTTTTTTCTCCTGCTTTAGCTTTAGCCTAAACTTCGCGGTCTGAAAATTTTCGGACCCCGTCTTTTCACTCCGAGCTTGCAGGGGTGAAAAAGGCGTAATATCGCAAGTGAAGGGCTTATTATCGCTTCGTTTTAAGCCACGAAAATTAATCGAAGACAAGCGTTCGGAGTTTTTTGCACTTTTTCTATTCCGATCGACTGAAATTCAAAAAGAGCTATGGTTGTAAACGGGGAAGTCTTTCATCTCTGGACCCGGGTTCGACTCCCGGCATCTCCACCAAAATTTTCGAAAGAAAATTTCCTTAATTCTTAACCTTAATCTTCTCCTAACTTCTTTTGTCTCGAAAATTTAAGAATTAAGAATTGAGATTAAGAATTTAGAATTAGGAGAAAATTGAAAGAATTTTTCGGAAGAAACTTTCCTTAATTCTTTTTGTCTCTAAAATTTAAGAATTAAGAATTTTATAAGGGCTTTTCTGTTTTTTTGTGCTTCTTCTTGACATAGCTTGGTGTTGTTGGGTAGTATCTTGTCTTTACAAGTGACCAAGTTTTTTATGGATTTATATGTTGAAAAGCAGTGTGTTGAGAGGCTTGTGGCGGGCGAGACGAGGCAGTTTTTGAATCTTTTTGATGCGAATTTCGGGGAAGTTTTCAAATATTTGAAAAGAAGAATCAATGACGACAGCGAGGTGGAACGAATACTTCGTTTTACTTTTTTGGAGGCGCTTTCTTTGTATAAAGAATCGCCAAAAGACACCGCTTACTGCGTGTGGCTTTTTTCGCTTGCCAGAAAAAGAGTGCTTTCATATTTGGAAAAAAGTAGGGATTTTCGTTTTGATTTTTCTTCAATTTTGAAAAAAACATCTAATGAAGGACAAGAAAAGGACGTTTCAAAAGTTCTTTCGATGTTTTCAAAGCTAACACTTGAGGAGGCTGAAATCATTAAACTCAAATTTTTTGAACAAGTTGCAGATAGTGATATAATGGTTATTTTGGGCCTTGATCCCGAAACCGTGGGGGCAAGAATATATAGAGTGCTTAAGAGAGCCCATTTTCTTCTTTTCGGTGAAGGCGATGAGAACCAGGGGGTTTATTTCGGTGAACTTTCCGGAATGCTCGCGGCTTTTATGGAGTTTGAAAAAATTTCCATTCCGGAGGCTCTTCGGCTTGGTTTTAAAGCTCAATTATCAGCAAAAATCGATAACAGTGAACTTATTCTAGACCCCGAACTTATAAAAGAAATGAAGAAAAACGAAGAGAATCGTCAAAATCGTCAAAATCTTATTAAAAATAATATGAATAAAGGCAGTAATGATCCCGCAAAAGTCTTTGTAAATGCGGCAAATTCAATGAATGAACAGGAAAAACAGAAAGTGTATTCCGAGTATCAAGTGAAAAAACAATTTGAAGAGGATGAGGCTATTCGAAAAGAAATGAAGAAGGATGAATTTTGGGAGATGATAGATTCTATAAAAGGAGTGCTTATTTTTGTGCCCGTGATGATTTTCGTTCTCGTTCTTTCGGGTATTTTGCTTTACAAATATTGGCCATTTGGTGGTTGTGATTTTGTTGTTGCATACAGCGAGGACCTCACAAAAGAGGAGATTTCCGATTTGAAGAAAAAAGTGGCGAATCCGATTTGCAAATATTATGATGATGTTTCGGATATGGCCATTACAAGGCTTACGGACGATAAAGTGGATGTGTTTGTGGAAAGAGAAAACTTGAATTTGAAATATATTTTCGACACGAGAGGCACGAAAAATTGGTATGTGAAAAAGTATGAACAAATCTTGGCGGAGAAATAATACACAAAAATAAAAGAGCCTTTTTAGGGGCTCTTTTTTGTTGTTTTAGTTTGTGTTGAAGATGCTGTCGTTCGGATCGGGGGATGGGGTGGATGTGGCCGGCGGATTTGATGGTGTTTCTGTTGTAGCGGTTGATTCTGTTGTGTTAGTTGTGGTTGTCGTTGTTTCGCTTGTTTCTTTCGGTTCTTCCGTTTTCGGGCCTTCACTTTCACCATCTTTTGCTACACGCACTTCAATTGCCGATTCTTCGCTGTAGCCTAGTTTGTCATAGGCTTTTGCTACGATGAGTTGTCTTGAGCCCGGGGCCATAAATTTGGAAATGTTCAAATATCCTGAATATGGAGAGGTGATTGTGGTGTATTGAAGCTTGTCGTTTATATAGTATTCCACTTTTTCGATTCCGTTTGGAGCATCGAGGGATAGGTCCACTTTAAATCCTCCTTGAGGAATTGAAGAAGAGGAGACCGGATCTATGATTGTGATTTTTGGTTTGTTGTCTTCGGTTTGGGCAGTGTGAACGTTGTCGTATTCTGTTGGAGGTAGGCCGATTTTTATGCCGTCTTCTTCACCGGTTTTGCCGGAATAGTATGTGATAAGCTCTTGTTTCCAATTGAAAAGATCCGCAATAGGCTCGTAGTTTTGGAATAAAACTTCTTGAACGGCAGCGTCGGGCGTAAATTCCGTTGCCAGAAGTCCTGAGATTTTATCGATTTTAACTTTCACAAATGCATTTTCCGTTTCAGTAGGTACTGAGAAACTTGGGAAAACCTCTTTAACAAGAGCTGATTTCGGGGTGGAGGGGCTTGGGAGTTTTCCTGAAACTTTTGAAACTTCCACGTGTTTGATTCCTTCGGGTTCGGGGAATGGTTCGCTTAAATCTCCTTTAAGCGCTTGCGCCATCATTTCCGTGAAAATTGGGGCCGCTTGATTGTAGGCTTCCGCTGAGTATGCGAGGCCTTGTCCTCGGCTGTTTCCAATCCAAACACCTGTGACTACCGAAGGAGAATATCCGATTGTCCAGAGGTCGGAAGGGCGAACGGCACCACCGGCTTCTTGTTTGTTTTCTTTTGTAGAAGTACCGGTTTTTACGGCGTAGATCTTGTTTGCAAGCCAAAGACGAGGGCCGATTGAGTTTTCACGATCGGACAATATCGAATTAATACAGTATGCGATTTGAGGATCCAGTACTTCTTCAAAGGTTTTCGGAATCAGTTCTTCCAAAATATCGCCGTTTGCGTTTTCAATTCTTTGAATACCGCTTATTTCAGGCTTTTTGCCGTTGTTTGCAAATACTCCGTAGGCGGTGACCATTTCCATTAGAGATACTTCACCCGCTCCAAGAGCCAAGGGATAGCCGTAGCTGTGATTTTTGTTTAAGGAATTGATTCCCATTTTTTCAACGAGTTCGATGATTTTGCTTTGTTCTCCAGCCAAATAGTAGGCTTGGATAGCCGGGATGTTTCGTGATTGAGCGAGGGCTCTTCGAAGGCTTAGTTGTCCTAAAAATTTACCGTCGTAGTTTTGCGGTTTTGCGGCTCCCAGTCGCATCGGGATGTCGTAGGTTACGGATCCGGGGGCATAGTTGTTGTAGAAAGCCGCCGCGTATACAAAGGGTTTGAATGAGGATCCGGGTTGTCTGGGGCGAAGCACGATGTTTACATTTCCGTCGATTTCTTCATTGTAATAATCTCTGGAACCGACCATTGCGAGAATTTCGCCGTTTTTCGGGTTGATTGAGAGGATTGCCACGTTGTTTGCGGACACTTCGGTTTCGTATTTTTCACCTTTTTCGTATGCGAGTTTTTCTCCGAGTTCTTGGAGTTTCGGGTCGATTGTGGTGTAAACCTTAAGGCCTCCTCGTTCCACGTAATCTTTTCCGTATTTGTCTTCGAGAATTTGTTTTATATACAAAACAAAGTGAGGATATTTGATTGATTGGCGATAATTGTTGAAAGCAAGGTCTTTTAGCTCTTGTTTTGCTTGAGTGCGTTCGGCTTCCGTGATTTTTTCGTACCTGATTAATTGGCTTAGTACCGCGTCTGTTCTGCCCGGGATGTAAACAACCGTGCCGTCCGCAAGGGTAATATCCGCTCCGATAAGGCCTACGGTGTAGTCGGTGTATTGTTCCAGATCTTCAAGGTTTTTGATTGGTGATTTTTTTAAATCTTCAAGGGTAAATTCCTTGTTTAAATGTGAATATCTGTTGTTGCCAAATGGATTGTAACGGCTTGGGGCTTGAGGCATTGAGGCGAGAACGACACTTTGTGCAAGGGTAATTTCTTTTGCGGAGGTGTTGAAATATATTTCGGAAGCTTTTTGTATACCGTATGCGTTGTTTCCGTATGGGATTCGGTTTAGATAGAGTTCGAGAATTTTGTCTTTATCAAAGGCTTTTTCGAGACGAATCGATAAAATAAGCTCTTTGGCTTTTCTTGTAACGGTTCTTTCGGCCGAAAGGAAGGTGTTTTTTATGTATTGTTGCGTGATCGTGGAGCCTCCTCTTTGTTTTCCGATACCGGTGAATTCGTGAATTGCTCCCATTCCCACACCGATTATGTCGAAGCCCGGATGTGTGTAAAACTCAGCATCTTCTATTACAACTGTAGCATCTTTCAAATACTGTGAAATGTTGTCAAAGCTTACTTTTTCGCGATTTTCTTCGCCGTGGATCGTGTATAAAAGGTTTCCTTCTCTATCGTAGATTTCGGTGGATTGCGCTTCCGTGAGCTTTTCAAGGTCGGTTACATCGGGAAGGCCGACCGAGAAATATACGAAAACGGCTGCAACGGTGAGAATTCCAAGAAAACCAATCGCGAAAATGACCGTGATAGCCCAAAAAAACAAGTTTTTCAAAAAGCCCGGTCTTTTATGAGGAAGAAATATTTTTGTCATGTTGTGAAATGATATTTTTAATTAAAAACACGAGCGGATTTTAAATTATTTTTGCAAAATTTGCAATATTTAGGGCTCTAAATAGGCCCCAGTTTTTAGAATTTTTTTTGACTTTTGTATGGGATTTTTACGAACAACGGATATCTTTCTCCTGCGGAAAGCTATCCTCGTTTCGCAAAAAATGCAAAACATTAATGTTTTGACCGAGCCATTTTTTGCTAAAATGTGTTCTTAAAAATCCCATACAAAAGCCATTTCTTAATAAGTGGAAAAACTGGGGCCTATTTAGTTAGGGCTTGTAAAAACCTTATATTCCGCGAATTGTTCCACCCAGGGATTTCAGTTTTTCGAAAGTGGCGGTTTGCACTCTTGACATATCTTCGTCCGTGAGGGTTCTTTCGTTTGACTGAAGTGTGATTTTGAAGGCCACGGCTTTGTTTTCTTTGCCTACGTTTTCTCCTTCGTAAATATCAAAAAGACGTACATCTTTGATTAGGTCCGTGTCGAGTTTTGAAATTTCTGAAATAAGTGTGCCGATTTCCGTTTTTTTATCGATTAAAACAGAAACATCGAACTCGATTTTCGGGAATTTCGGGATTTCTTTGAATAGAACCGTGTTTGATTTTTCTTTTAAAAGTTTTGAAAAATTTATTTCGAAAAGTGCAATGCGGTATTTTTCGAGATCAAAATTCTTCTGTACAAGCGGATGTAATATGAATATTTTTGCGAGTGTTTCGCCTTCGTGATTTATGTAAGTAAGGGCTTTTTCCGGATGAGCGTATGGTGCGTTTTTCACTCCTTTTACGGCTTTCGGAAGCGCAATCTTTAGATGGTTCGCAATTTTTTCAAAAACGGCTTTGGCTTCATAGAATAAGTTGTCGTTTTTTCCTTTCGCAAGAAGAAGACCTGCTATCATTTTTTCTTCGAGAGGATAGAGATTTCCGATGTCCTTATATCTTCTGTTGATTTCGTAAATTTTAAAATTATCGAAAGATTTTGAATTTAAAACCGCATTTTTGAGAAGGTGGGGAACGAGGGTGGTCTTTAAATGAGTGTATTCTTCGGAAATGGAATTTTCCAAAACAAGGTGATTTTCCTGCGTCATCAGGCATTTTTGAAGATCTTTTTCGCTGTAAAAGGCGTAATTTGAGACTTCATCGAAGCCAAGACCCAGTGAAAGAAGGGTTCTAATTTCGTGTTTTAATTTTCTTTCGGTGTTTTCGATCGGGCGCTTGATTGGCAAATTCGGGCTTATTGTGGGGATGTTTTCATAACCGTATAATCGGGCGATTTCTTCAATGAGATCGTCTTCGTCTTTGATGTCTTTTGTGGCTCTGAAACTTGGAATTTCAACTTCGAGCGTGTCTTTGTCTTTTGCTGTAATTTTAAATTCGAGTTTTTTCAAAAAATCGGTGATTTGTTTTTTTGTAAGATCTGCGCCGATTTTCGAACATGCTTTTTTTATGGACAAATTTGCTGTTTTTGGCGAAGTGTCGAAATTTCCTTGGTCGATTATTGCGCCCTTTATCTTAGCGTTTTTGCAAACTTTAAGTACAAGTTCTGCGGCTTTTAGAAGGGCTTTTTCACACAAATTCGGATCGAGCGCTTTTTCGAATCTTTGGGAAGCATCACTTCGAAGGCCGAGTTTTGAAGATGTTCTTCTGATGTTTGATGAATTGAAATTTGCGGATTCGAGAATTATTGTTGTCGTGTTTTCGGTTACGCCCGAATCAAGGCCTCCCATTACTCCCGCAATCGCTATCGGGTCTTTTTCGTCGGCGATTACAAGCATATCTTCGCCGAGATTATATGTTTTTTCGTCCAGAGCTTTGATCGTTTCTCCCTTTTTTGCGGTTCGGATAATTATTTTTCCTTTAACGAGATTTGCGTCGAAAGCGTGCATCGGTTGGCCGAGTTCCGCCATTACGTAGTTTGTGATGTCGACTATATTGTTGTGTGTGCCGTGATTTGTTTTCTTGAGCTTTTCCTTTAGCCAAAGCGGGGACTCTTTCACTTCAACGTTTTCGATTATAAGGCCCATATATCTCGGGCAAAGAGTTTCGTCTTCGATTTTTATTTCGAAATTTGTTTTGTTTGTCGGGATTTTAACCGTTGTTTTGTAGGGCTTTAGTTTCTCATCGTAAAGGGCGGCGATTTCTCTTGCGATTCCGTAGTGCCCCCAAAGGTCGGGGCGGTTTGTGATTGTTTTGTTGTCGAAAATTAAAATCGTGTCGTCTTTTTTCAAAAATTCGCTTAGAGGAGTACCCGGAGTGGGCTTGAAAGGGGATAAATCGAGGATGTCTTTCGGGCCTTCGTTTTCGCCTTTTGGAAGCCCGATTTCGCTCGATGCGCAAATCATTCCAAAACTTTCCACTCCGCGGATTTTTGTACGTTCGATTTTTACTTTTTCGCCTTCTCCATGCCATTTTACTTCAGAACCGGGAAGAGCTACCGCGACAAACATTCCTTCTCTTAAATTTTGGCCTCCGCAAACGATTTGTACGGTTTCTTTTCCTATTGATGTTTTTGTGACAAAAAGTGTATCTGCGTTTTCGTGTTTTTGAACGCTTACTATTTGGCCGATTACAATGTTTTCAAGGTCTTTGGCTTCTTCAATAACGCCGTCCACTTCGGCTGTGCGAACTGTGATTTTGTGGGCGAGTGAGTGAGAATCAGTTTCAGGAATTTGAACAAACTCTTTTAACCAGTTGAGGGATATATGCATTGTTTTGTTGTTAGTTAAATTGAAATTGGTGAAAAAACACCTTCCGCTTCGTTAAAAATCAAAAAGCAGTTCGCCGTATGTACAATACGGCTCACTTTGCTTTTTAATTTTTGCCTTGCGGCAGATGTTTTTTGACCAATTAAGTTCATTTTTTTAAAATTGTCTTGTGAAACGGATATCTCCGCTTAAAAAATATCTGATGTCCGGGATTTGGTAGCGCATCATTGCGAGACGTTCGAAACCGATTCCAAAGGCCCAGCCTTGGTATTCTTTTGGGTCGATTCCTCCCGCGATGAGTACGTTTTTGTGTACCATTCCGGTTCCGGCTATTTCAATCCAACCTTCGTGTTTGCAGGTTTTGCAGCCTTTTCCGTGGCAAAAGACGCATTTGAAGTCCAGTTCG
The DNA here is from genome assembly GCA_964402735.1 of uncultured Candidatus Peribacteria bacterium. Lineage (GTDB taxonomy): Bacteria > Patescibacteriota > Gracilibacteria > UBA1369 > LOWO2-01-FULL-3 > JAVEWJ01. Next base: position 10,358 of record CAYODN010000029.1, read on the forward strand.
AGCCCAGGTTCCACAAATGGAAAATATCCCGGGCGAAGGCGAACCTCCGTTTCGTTTTTCATTATCGCACTTAGAGCCTGCGTCATTATTCCTTTGAGTGTAGCGATTGAAATATCTTTATCTACGAGGAGTCCTTCCACTTGTGAGAATGTCATTTCGTGTTTAGCGTCGGTGGCTTCGTTTCTAAAGGTTCGGCCCGGAACGATTATTCTAAGCGGTGCGCCGTATTTCAGCATTGTCCTCACTTGAACCGGAGAGGTTTGGGTGCGCATTAGTAGGCGACCCTCTTCTTTTGAAGATTTATTTCTTATGAAAAAGGTGTCTTGCATATCTCTTGCGGGATGGTCGGCCGGTACGTTTAACGAATTGAAATTATAATGCTCGGATTCGACTTCGGGGCCGTCCATTATTGAAAAACCCATCGAGGAGAAAATATCTTCGATTTCTTTTTGGAGTTTTGCGAGCGGGTGAATGTGGCCGATTTCCTTGCTTTCTCCCGGAATTGTTGTGTCGAAAAAATCGGCTTTCAGGGCTTTTTCGAGCTTTTCTTTTTCAAGCATGGATTTTTTCTTTGCAAACTTTTCTTCGATTTCTTTTTTTAGGTCTTCGGTAATTTTCCCCTCAGCGTCTTTAATCGCTTTTTCCGAAGCATAGATCAGGTTATCGGCCATATTTCTGGCTTCGATTAATTCTTTCTTTTTCTGGTCTTCAACAGCATTTATTTCTGCTTCTTTTTTCATTTTTTCAACTTCTTCTTTGGATAATCCAATTGAACCTTCAATTTTTATAGATTGGCTCTTATTGGTTGCCTTGTCTGTGGCTACAACAGTTAAAATGCCGCTGGCATCAATATCAAATTTTACATCTATTTGAGGCAATCCTCTTGGTGCTGGAGCAATTCCATCTAAAATAAATCGCCCTAAAGACCTGTTGTCTTTCGCCATTGGCCGTTCCCCCTGAAGAACATTAATTTCCACAGACGTTTGACTGTCTGCAGCAGTTGAAAATACTTGTGATCCAGAAGTGGGAATCGTAGTATTCTTGGCAATCATAATTGTATCAACACCTCCAAAAGTTTCTATTCCCAAAGACAAGGGTAAAACATCTAAAAGCAAAACACTTTTAATATCCCCTTCTGGGGTTCGGCCCTCTTCTTTGGCTGTTAAAATTTCTGCCTGAATCGCTGCGCCTACTGCCACTACTTCCTCGGGATTAATTGATTTATTCGGTTCTTTTCCAAAAAAATCTTTAACCGCTGTTCTAATTGCTGGAATCAAAGTAGTTCCTCCGACTAAAACAATTTCTTTAATTTCATTTTTGTCAATTTTAATTTCTTCCATTGTTTTCTTAACTCTTTCAATCGATTTTTCGATTAAGTCCTTGGTCATACCTTCAAATTGGGCTCTGGTAATTTTATATTCCAAATGTTTCGGCCCATTGGCATCTGAAGAAATAAAAGGCAAATTAATATTTGTTTCTAGGGCGCTTGATAATTCAGTCTTTGCTTTTTCCGCTGCTTCTTTTAATCTTTGCAGGGCTAAAGTGTCTTTTGACAAATCAAGTCCTTGGTCTTTTTTAAATTCTCCTAAAAGCCAATTAATAATTCTTTGATCAAAGTCGTTTCCTCCTAAATGAGCCTCGCCTCCAGTCGCCAGAACTTCCACTATTTCTGGAGAAACATCAAGAATCGTCACATCAAATGTTCCGCCTCCAAAATCATAAACCAATATTTTTTGCGCTTCTTTTTTGCCAAAGCCATAAGCCAAGGCAGCTGCAGTGGGTTCATTAATTACTCGAAGCACGTTAAATCCAGCTATTTCTCCAGCAGCGATTG
>CAYODN010000030.1:0-11592 GCA_964402735.1 uncultured Candidatus Peribacteria bacterium
AAAGGATCATTTTTCATCTCCTCTATCAAAGAAGAAATTTGATTTTTGTACTCCTCCAAATCAGATACCTTCTTTTCAAAAAGTTTTGGCATTTAAAGGTTTAAATACTGATTTTCCCCCTTATAGTTTGAAAGAATGGTTTTAGCCTCAAGAATTTGCGCATCCACCTTTGAAAGCGCCTTTACACTAAAATCCAAATCTCCAGTAAGAAGAACTTTTCTACCATAAACCAGCATCGCATTATTTCTATAAAGAGAAGCGATAAGATCGTTTACTTCTTCACTGATCGGATTGATTTTTGAAACCATCGATTCGGAAATTTTAGCAAACTCCGGATTACTTTTATCCGCTTCCAATAAATAAGAAAGTGAAACAATTCTATGAACCAAACTTGCCGCTTCGATTGTGTAAAGCTCGGTTAAAGAAAAAATTGAAGAATATCTTTCAAATTGAAGATATCCCCAAACAGAGCCTAGAGGAGCCTTATCGGCACTCACTTTTAAAGCCACCAAATCGGAAAGTGAACGTGATAAATAAGAAATATTTGTAGCTGTTAGAAGTTTATTGGTATAACTTTTCGCCTTCTTTTCGATCTCTTTAATTTTAGCTATGTGTTGAGCAAAAATTTCTTTTTCTTCTCGAAGTTTTTTATCCAAATCTTTCATGATTTCAACGGACTCATCCATTATTTCCACAATTTCAGTCACTTTCTCTTCGCGTATTTTTGAATAATCTTTTGCCAAAGAATCAAAACCATCGAAATTTCCAAAATAAAAGGGGCCCGCAAAGGACATTTCAGCATCGGTTTCTCTATTTAAATAAGCTTTCACATCTTCTTGAGAACGAACTTCCGATTCAACTTTTTTTGCTCCAAGACCGCAAGATGCAAAACTCAAAAGCAAAAAAACCATTGAAGATACAGCCAAAAACTTTTTCATATACAAAGGTTAAAGATTTTATTTTGCAAAAATATAACAAAAAGAAAAATTTTTGAAAACTCAAAAAAAAGTGTATCTTTTTTTACGATATTTAAAACAAAAGAATGAAAAAACTCTTACACTTTTTTATTTTCACGACATTTCTACTAATAAGCGTGAATTTTTTACTCCCAAACACTTTCGCAAACGATATTCAGGAAAAACCCGTGAATCTTTATTTCTTCTACGGAGACGGATGCCCGCATTGCGCTAAAGAAGAGCCCTTTCTCAGAAAAATGGAAGAGAAATACGACTCCCTCAAGGTTCATTATTACGAAATTTGGTACAGCTCGGAAAACAGAAATCTATTTATGGAATTCGGCAAAAAACTAAACGCCACTGTAAACGGCGTCCCCTTCACAGTGATTGGCGATAAATATTTCACCGGATGGCTGGACGAAGACACCACAGGCAAACAAATCGAACAAGAAATAATTTGCGCCCTTGAAGAAGGTTGCAGAGATATTCTTTCCGAAATAAACGGCGGACCCGAAACAACAACACCCGATAAAAACAATTCTTCGTTAATTCCCGAAACCTTAAAACTACCGATTATCGGCGAAATAAAAACAAAAAACCTCTCCCTCCCTCTCCTTACGATTATCATCGCGGCCCTGGATGGCTTTAATCCCTGCGCAATGTGGACACTTCTTTTTTTGATAAGCCTTCTTCTCGGAATGCAAAATAAAGTGCGAATGTGGATACTTGGCACGGCCTTCATAGTGGCATCTGCCGGTGTTTATTTTCTTTTCCTCTCAGCATGGCTGAATCTTCTCCTTTTCATAGGGCTGATTTTTTGGATAAGGCTGATAATCGGAGTAATCGCCCTCGGCGGAGGTGGATTTTATCTGAAGGAATACTTTAAAAATCCGCAGGGCACATGCGTTGTCACAAAATCCGAAAAACGAAAAAAAGTATTCGAAAAACTCAAAGCTCTGACACATCAATCAAATTTCTGGATAGCCCTTACCGGCATTATCTTGCTTGCAGCAGCAGTAAACCTGGTTGAAGTGATCTGCTCAGCAGGCCTTCCCGCAGTATATACACAAATTTTAAGCCTTAGCCAACTTCACACTTGGCAATATTATGCATATTTGATCCTCTATATTTTCGTGTTTATGCTCGACGATCTGATAATATTCTTCACTGCAATGATCACTCTTCAAATCACCGGCGTGTCCGGAAAATATTCGAGAATTTCCCACTTAATCGGTGGCTCACTTATGATCATCATCGGTATTCTCTTGATTTTTAGACCCGAATGGCTAATGTTTGGATAATATATAAAAGCCAAAATGAACAATTTACCTTTCAAAAAAATCGACAGTTTCGAAAATCCAAGAATCAAAAATATAAAAAAACTGGGCCAAAAAAAATATCGCAAAATCGAAAATTTGTTTTTGGTTGAAAACTTCACAACGACAAAAGACGCGTTAAAATTCGGGAAAAAATGGGAAGAACTATACATTACAAGTGAATTACTAAACAAAAACCGGGAATTTTTCAAAGACACGGACAACGAAAACGTTTACATAATAAACGAAAAAATAAACCGCCATTTTTCAAATCTGGACACGCCTTCAGGCATCTGCGCGGTCTACAAAAAGACAAAAAACAAACACGACAACTCCCCAGTTGTTTTTCTCGACAACATCAAGGACCCGGGAAATATCGGAACAATCCTTCGAAGCGCACTTGCATTCGGTTTTAAAAATATCGTTATCGGAAATTCCTGTGCCGAACTTTACAGCCCAAAAACGATTCAAGCATCAAAGGACGCCATTTTCAAATTAAACATATACGAAAACGGAGACCTCGACTGGCTTGAAAAATCGAATTTGCCCATTTACACAACCAGTTCTCATAAAGGAACCCTACTTCACAGCTTTATTCCGGAAAAAAAATATTGCCTCGTTTTTGGCAGCGAAACCTTCGGAGTAAGCCCGAAAATCGAAGAACTTGCCCGAAATCGCATCAAAATCGAAATGAAAAACGAAATGGAATCTTTGAATGTAGCCATTTCCGCCTCGATAATTTTTTATGAACTTAGCAAACGCTAGCCCCAAAAAAGTTCTGCTATTGACTTATATTTGAAAAATTGCAAAAATCGGGTCTTTAATCGCATCATTTGAAAGACCTTTACGAAATCCACCAAGAATTCAAAAAAAGCGCTTACGGGAAAACTCTATCCAACGCGGTAAGGTTTAAATGTTTTAAACCTGATGATGTTTCAAATGAAGAATGGGTAAAAATATTGGGAGCGGATGTTCACAATTTAAATCATATGGATTTAATGAGGGGCTTTACTAAAGCCCTTTTGGAAAAAGCACTTTGCCTTTCCGAAGAAGAAAAAGATATTCTTATAAAAACGGCTCAAATTCATGACTGGGCGGAAGCGATAACTGGCGACAAACCCAAACCGAAAAAAACAAAAGTAGACGAAACTAAGGAAAAAGCGATATTAATAGCCCTAATGGAAGAATTTAATGTTGAAGACACGGAAAGACAAAAAATAATTTCAATAATTTTCGATACAAATTCAAAACTTTTCACGGTTTTCCAAGAAATAGAAGAAATGGGCTATTTAAGAACGGCAATCCTTGCGTGGCAAAGATCAAAAAGCACAGTCAATCCGAATCTAAAAAAGCATCTTCTTGAAATGGCAACAGCTGTTACCGCAAAACAACTTTCGGTGCTCATTGAAAAATCAAAATCTACAAGCCAAATAGCTTATTTTCTCGATCAAAACGAAAACTCGATAAACGATTTTTTAAACACAGACAAAGACGAATCCCTTTACTTAACAAAAGAAAAATGGGATGAATATATAGGGCAAAAGCCAAATATTTAACACACAATTAAGAAGATGCCAATTGATGAAAACATAACAAAGCAGCAAACTCCCACTCCTAAAGATACGGGTGTTGAAGTTTACGAAGCTGAAAATCCGGAAAACGAAGCTCAAATAGATACAGTTATTTCAAACTCTACAGCACAAGAGCAAGACACTCCTTCAAGAGAAATTTTTATTGAATCACCTGTAGAAGAAATTATTTCAAACACTTCAAGTAGAGTATCGGGGATAATTAAAGCGATAAACTTAAAAAGTATACCGGAAAATGTAATCGACGAATTAAAAAAATTAATCGCCCCGATGATAATCGAAGAAAAACTAACACAATTAATACCACAAATAGCCGCCTCTTTCTTAATTAGAAAACTTAATGAGATTATCGAAGAAAGCACTTATCAAAAAGAAATTTCGACTTTGAATTTAAGCATACTACTTGAACTTTTCAACTTATTTTTTTCAACAATAAAAGCGCCCGCAGACCTATACATCGACATAAAAAACACTGAAGAAATAACTCTCGAAGATTTGATAGAAGCGACGCAAAACCCCTCCCTGGCAAAACTGAAAAGGCTACATTTAATTCTACAAAACACAGCGACACCCCTAAATTGGCCCTAGCTTCACAAGTTCTGCAACTCCTCTTAAATACACACGACCATAAGTTCTGGACAAAGCTTCTTTATCTCTAAGACCAAACTCTTTAATATCGTTTATCAAACCCGAAAGATCCTTAATTGAAGCATCCAAAGCCTTTTCAATGGAAGATCTTTTTTCGTCTTCACAAACTATTTTTATGGAAAGATCTTTTTTAGAAACCTTTTGACTATCCAAAGTCACATCGAAACGAAACACAAAATCTTTAAAATCTCCCTTCGTTATAGCCAAAGCAAAATCAGCTGAAGAGAAATAATCCAATGGAGAAGCGAGAGTGTTTATCCAAGATAAATCCGCGGATGAATCAATTATTTTTTCTTTAATTAAAAAATCTGAAATCTTTTTAAAAACCATTGAAGGCAAATCCAATCTCCCTTCCTCTCTAATTAAGCGATCCAATTCCGGCTCTCTAAACATGCTGCAAAGAGAAAAAAGCAAAGGAAAAAAATGTTTTTCAAACAAAAAAGTACCGTCCACTTCAATCTTTTGAAACTTATCATTAAACTTTTTCTCGAAACTTATCTTCAAATACCTCAACATTTCGGAAAAAGCGAAACTCAAAACTTCCCTTAAATCAGGAGGTATATCAAAGAACTTATTTTCTTCATCATAAAACACGCTAATAAGCTCGAAAAAGTTTGTATTTCTTAAATAGTTTTTCAAATAAAACCTTCGTTTCTCTTTCAATTCTGAATAACTAAGAGAAGTATCTCTGGATAGTTCTCTCAAAAACCTCATAAGATCGTCCCTGGACAAACTCCCACCATTTACAACATCAACCTCGGACAAGAAACATTTCTTTGTTTCCTCCCAAATACCCAAATAGCGTTCTTTATCTCGATAAAAAGTATTAATTTGAACACTTAAATCGCCACCGTTATGTATAATTCCCAAAAAATTGGAAAACAAAAATAAATCCGAATAATTTCTAAGAATCATATCCAAAAAAGGTCTATCGATCTTTGAAATTTCAAGGGTTTTAGTCTTTTTATAAACAAAATCTTTAAAACACCTTTTCGGAATAAACCTCCTCAAATATGTCAAAATTTCTTCATCATCTCTTTTGGAATCTAATTTTTGGCTTAAAAGTTTTAAAAAAATCGAGATTTTTAGTGTATCAAGCACATATTTCGGATCCTGCAAGTTTAAAAATTTATTTTCAAGTCGTCTTCCGGAAGAAAGATTTCCCGAAGACAAGAAAATGCGACCTGTTTTTTGTTTTTCACAATAATTCCGGAGACTATAAAGCAAATTTTCTCTATCAACTTGAAGATTGGAAAGTTCTCTCTTAAAGCCCTCCGGAAGTACATCTACTAAATTATCTAAGACACCCGAATCCGAAAATCCTTCAAAAAAATCATCTTCTAAGTCCACAGCTGAAGTAATATCACCCTGATTTTTTAAAGGCATTTCAATTAAATCACCTCCAGCCGAATAATCTTCACCCTCACCATTTTGTGCGATTTCAGGAGCATACAAAGTGTCAACACTTTCCGACACTTCAATAATTTGCTGGGAAACTTCAGAACTTACTTCAACCACATTTTTTTCCTCCCAAAGGCAATTTAAAACAACTTTTGATAAAGATAGTTTCTCAAAAAGAAATCCTTTATTCTGAAGATTTGGAATAAGTTCCTTTAAAAACAATGCAAATTCATCGATTTCAGAAGAAGAAAAATTCTCAAATATTTGGAAATAAGCATCAAAAGATTGACTTGTAGCTCCACGTTCGCAAAAACTCAACAAATCCTTAAGGAAACCAAGAAAAACATCACTTTTAACCACATCATCCGGGTTAAAAGACAAAGCCTTTTCAAGTAAAAACACTTTCAATTGAGCTGAAGGAAAAGAATCGCGAGGTCCTTCGTTACCACTGATTTTTCGGGCTAAATTATCCATAAAACAATCTAAAAAAGACAAGTGTAATTTATAAAACAAACATTTACACTTGTCAATAGAAAAGGGGCCGAGTTCTGTAAAAACCCGACCCCTTAAATAAAAAGGTTCTAATACAACAAATACAAATACTCATTATTAATAAAATTTCCCGTTTTAAGCCCCAACGTCCCACTAAAAGGATCAAGTCCATTGTCCTTTTGAAAATCGATAAGAGCTCTTTTCGTTACTTCTCCGAAATATCCGGTGGCACCATCCTCATAGTAATAATATCCCAATTTTCCCAAAATAATCTGCAAATTCTTAACATCTTCACCTCTCATTCCCAAAGAAAGATCCCTATCGAATGAAAAAGAATGATTTTCCGGTGCAAAATGAAAAACCGTACTTTCTCCATTTAGAGGAACACTGGAGAGATCCATTTCATAAGGAATCACAATATCTTGAAAAGATCTGTTTTTTTCTTCCCAAGCCTTTTTCTTAGCTCGAAGTTTTTCCAAATTATATTTCACTCTTTCGTTCATAGACAATTTAGAAAAATCTTGAGAAGGAGCCACTTCTTCATCAGCGGAACCGTGCAAAACAAGGGAACCGTTCTTCTGAAGAGAAACATCCTTGCTTATAACAGCCGAATTAAGGCCGGAATTCGATTTAAATCTGAAATAAAGAGTCTTATCTCCCAACTCGGAACTCGTTCTAAAAACCACAGATTCCGAATATGGAAGCCAAGTTGCCCCTTTAAAATTGGCATTTTCGGAAACCAAATACGATTTCACATCTTTAAATCCATCAAAACGAATATCCACATTTTCACTCATCAAATTCATCGGATCATCGATCACGATAGTGGCACCCGTGATATCAAAAACTAAAGCACTGGGTAAAATCGCACCGCCACCACCACTACTACCACCCGGAGCGGGAGCCGGAGCCGGCGCAAGAACAGAGAAAGTTTCGGCATTGGAAAGCCCACCACCCGGAAGTCCGCTAAACACCTCGATCGGGAAGTTTCCGACAACAGCCAAATCAGCCGCAGGAATTACTGCGGTTAAAGTTGATGAATCCACATAAGTACTTGCCTTATCCACTCCATTAAATCGCACCACGGAAGTATTCACAAATCCGCTTCCATAAACGGTTAAGTTGAATGTTGCACCGTTTTGAGTTGCCGTACTCGGTGAAATTGAAGTCACAGCAGGAACCGGATTCACGACATCAAAAACTTGAGCAGCCGATTCCCCACCTCCGGGCAAAGCCGTAAACACAGTCACGTTATACGAACCAACCGAAAGCAAATCCGAAGCCGGAATATCGGCCTCTAGAGTATTCACATCAATAAATCTTGTTGTTTTATCGGATCCGTTAAAACGAACAACTGAATCCGTGCTTGAAAAATCACTTCCACTTACAGTTAGTGTAAAGCCCAAAGCACCCAAAGGAGCGGAAGTCGGGCTTATACTGGTAAGTACAGGTGTCAAATTTTCCACGATAAACGGTACACTATTCGAAGTGCCACCACCTGGTGCCGGAGTAATCACTTGAAAACTATACGTGCCTACAGCCGACATATAGCCAGCCGGCAAAACCATCGTTAATTTTGTGGAACTAACATAAGTTGTGGGGAAAGTTCTGCTCTCAAAAACGATTTCCGAAGAAGGCGTAAACTGTCCACCAGTTACCTCTATCGTAGTATCACCCGAACCAACAAGCACATTCGAAGGAGAAACAGAATTCACGACCGGTTCATAAATAATTTTTGTTCCGCTCAAAACTATATCATCTATTCTGCTTGTGCCTGCATCGGCAACCGTAGCTCCATTTACTGAAAAATTGCTCACCATAAGCCACCTTAAATAAAGAACATTTGAGTCGTTACATTCCGCCGGAAGTGGTACATCGGTAAGTACACCCGAAGTAAAATTATCACCAACGGTCACAAGACCGCCGGGGACATCTTGCCAAACCAAAGGCATTCTGCCTGAAATTGAATATTGCAATTGAAAATCCCTGGGACCTGTATTGGAACTTCTTTGTTTTGAACTAACCTTCAAATCGGTAAGTCCTTGAGAATTTGTAGCAACTCTCCAATAAAAAATTCCCTCACCATTTGTCCATTTATTAACAATCGGAGCGTTTGTTCCGCTACCCCCTGCGCCAACTCCCCAAAGATAAAAATCCTGAGCACCGGATAAATTTATTGAACCATGCCCGTTATCGGGATAATATTCCTGAATTTCGTTGATTGCAGGATCTATTTTTGATTTCTTATAGGTATCTTCAAAATTCCAATTCAAGTATTTTCTTACGACAGGTATTGATTCTCCGAAACCTCCGTTATACAAAAAAGCTATTTCAGCATCGGTAAGCACTCTTTTCCACAAAGCCACCTCATCTATATAACCATCCATATATCCGCTACCATAAAAATCATCTCCAAGCGTTGTAAATACGCCGTCATTACTTAGTTGAGCCGGCACATTCACGGTGTCCTCCAAAACAAGTCCACCGTCAAAATAAATTCTCACATATTCAGCCGCCTTCACATTCACCAAAACATGATGCCATTGATCGGCAACAACGGGCACATCCACATCGTAAGTCGTTTCCACATCAGACCTATCCCAAAGTGAAAGCCTTAAAAAATTACTGTAATTTGCATATACTTGAAAGTTATCACCCCAGCCGTCCCTTTGAGCAATTATGGCATAATCGGTAAGTTCACCGTTTGGAAGCCTAAACCAAGAAGAAATAGCCATTTCTTGATCAAAATTATTTATAGTGGGATCATCTGGAATGGAAACGGTACTGGGCAAGGCTCTATTAAAATATAAAGATCTGCCACCCACACCGGTATCGCTATAATATGCAGTTGTGGTATTTGCAAAATTTGAATTAATCGAGTAATCCACCATGTTATCATCAAAAGGCCAATAAGCCGCCAAAGAATCTTCAAGCGAATTAAAGGTGAAATTTGTTGGAGCCGGAAGAGCATAGGAAACGGAAGCTGTTGGCAACAAGACCAAAGACAAAGTTGCAAACAAGGACAGGACAATCTTTGACAGTGTTTTTTTCATTTTTATTTTTGTTATTTTTTTGTTTTGAAACAGTATAATATCACAATTCCGCCAAAAAATCAACAACTCAAGAGTTTAATTCAACAAATATAAATATTCTTTATTAAGCAAATCTCTTGTAGATAAAGCCATAATTCCCAAAGAGGGCTTTATTCCGTTATCAATTTGAAATTCAATTAAGGCGCTTTTTGTAACGGTACCGAAATATCCGGTGGCACCGTTTTTATGTGCAAAATAGCCCAATTTTGTAAGAATAATCTGCAAATTTTTCACATCCTCACCACTGGCACCTACTCCCAAAAACCTATCGAATGCGAAATTTATATTTTCAAAAACTTCATAATTCATTCCCGAATTATCTTGCGATTTATTATTTTGTTCCCAAATAAGCCTTTTTTCTCTATTCTTTTTCAAATTATTTAAAACCCTTTCACTCATAGATATTTTTGAAAACACCGGCTCATCGGCACTGCTATGCAAATTATCACTATAAGCGTTATCGGAAAGACAAACATCCTTAAACACCACGGGAGACGTATGAAACAAGCTGTTTCTGAACCTGAAATAAATGGTTTTTTTGCCCAATTCCGGACTAAGAACAAAATCAATCGAAGATGAATAAGGTAGCCATCTCGCACCCTTAAAGTTTGGATCCTCGGAAACGATATACTGATAAACATCGGATCCACCTGAAAAATTCACCTTAATATTTGTGCTTTTCAAATCATTTTCATCTTCAACGGAAATAAGCAAATTCGAAACATCAAAAATTCTCGATAATTGATAAGGAAGAATTACCACTCCACCGGATTGAGTTGAGGAAGAGCTTGAAGAAGGTGCCACAGAAAAAATCGAAGTCCCCGAAAGTCCACCTCCCGGAAGCGGTGAAAAAACTTCCACATTTTTATTTCCCGGCGAAGAAATATCGGCGTTAAAAATATTTGCGGTCAAAGTACCGGAATCAATATATGTTGTTGCTCTATCCGATCCGTTAAACCTCACAATTGAACTTGGAGAAAATCCGACTCCATACACCGTTAAAACGAAATCACCCGAATTTTGCACAGATGAAACCGGCGAAATAGTGCTTATCGCAGGCACGGGATTCAACACCGAAAAAACAAAGGCCGAAGACTCCCCTCCTCCCGGCAACGAATGATAAACCGTAATATTGTAGTTTCCGGAATTAAGCAGATCCGAAGCCGGAATATCGGCCTCAAGCGTATTTGCATCGATAAATCTTGTTACTTTATCAAAACCGGCAAACCGAACCACTGAAACGCCGGAAAGAAAATCACTTCCGTTTATAGTCATTGTAAAACCGATTTCTCCCACATATTTTGAAGCGGGGGAAATTGAAGTCAAAACCGGCACAGTATTATCAACTACAAAAGCTATCTCGTTTGAATGGCCGACAAAAGGAAGCACATTATAAACGGAAACAGGATGCGAACCCGACAAATATGCGCCCGCAGGTATTGTTACCTTTAAAGTATTTGCATCAATATAAGTTGTAGCAAGCGGCACACCATCCACTTTCACGACAGAGTCGTTTCGAAATCTTGTTCCGTTTAAAGTTAAATCAAAAGTTCCATATCCGATCGGCAAAGACACATCTGAAATCGAAGTAATTTGAGGAAGAAGAGGGTACATAAAAGGCAAATAAGGATAGCCTTCATTTATTTTTTCATCGATTCTCCAAACATTGATAAAATCCCATGTCGAAAAAGTGCTTGGAGCCTTCATCTCCAAAGTGCTTTTTCCTGCACCTCCACCGCTGGTTGAAAGCGTTGAAGTTTCCATATCCCAATAAGAATTTGTAAAAGTAGAACCGACTTCCGATGTTGAATTAAAACCTTTCGGGGCGATAGGGCCAAAAACCAAGCCCGTTGAATATGAATTTTGAATTATTCCCGTTGAATTCACATATCCGGAAAAACCGGCTGAATTATTACCTTCCACAACACCTCTGGCATAAGAATCCGTCACTGTTGAATTATCCACTCGTCCTACAAGTCCACCTCTATAAAAAGCCGCAGCCGTAGCCCCCAATGGAGCTCCTGAGATTCCGATATTCACGATGGAAGCGCAACTTGAAAGAGTGGATCCATCGAGATTACCGGCGACTCCACCGATT
>CAYODN010000031.1:0-5523 GCA_964402735.1 uncultured Candidatus Peribacteria bacterium
CACTAGAGATATCCGGCCTTCCTGCCAAGAAGGAATCCAAATCAAAAAGCCGCGGTAAATTACAATTTACGGCCTGCGTTTTATCCGTGGCAAAACTCAAAGCTTTATCCAAAATGGAAAGATTTTTTTCATCGTCTTTAAAATAATCTCTTAACGCTTCCTCATATAACATATATAAACTTAAGTCCGCTCCAACCATAACAAAAACACGCAAAATTGTCCAATTTCTAAAGAAAAATAAGTGAACAAATTAATTATTCACTACTGCAACTCTAAAGGTATAATAGCTTCAATATCGCTATCCGGAATATCAAACACTCGAATTCCTTTTATCAAAGCCTCCTTGTTTACTACGATATCATCGTATCTCGGGGCAAGAAGAGCATACATTTTTTCAAGACTATCGAGGATTCCGGAATAGGCCCCAAAATAGGCCTTCACAGCCACCGCATCCTGAGAAAATTCAATAAAAAATTCCAAATTATCATAAGCCTCGGAACCCTTAAAAGTGTCCACCGAGTTGAAAAACATATCCTCATATGCATCTCGTTTATCCACCATTGGTGTATAAGAAGCATCCAAATTCGTAAGAGTTCTATCTATGGCAACAATTGCTTTGTCCGCCTCATCAAGAAGAGTACGCATATCATCCAGAAGCGCATTTAAGCTCTCCCTTCTCTGCGAATTTCTATCCAAATAAGAATAAATATCCACCCTATACACATTTTGCATCTCGGAAAGAAGCTTCAAATAATACACCAAATCAACCCTTCTCGAATTATATTCATCACCAAGTACAAACGAAGCACTCACTCCCGAAAGGCTACCATTTAAATTTGCGCTATCGGAAGAGATTTCTCCGATATCAATAGCACCGGAAACCGAAGACTCACTGCCCAAAACCTCTTCAATTACAACATCATCAGGTTTATCACTTCCCGTATCGGGACCGAAAATCCATGAATATCCGCCAAAAATAAAGAAAACTATCGCAGTTAATATCGTTAAAAATCCCGCCACAATCCAGAAAAACAAAGTCTTGGAAATACCCGCTTCCGCAAGTACATCGAAAAAACTCTCACCCGAATCGAAATCTTCAAATGTTTCATTTTCGGTTTTTGCATTCTCCGGCGCCTTATTAACCACCTCCGCAGTAATAGGTGCGGAAGTTTTCGGTGCCTCTTTTGGAGCCTCTTTGGAAACTGATGCGCTTTCCGGCGTTTTCACAGGAGTTTCAACGCTTTTTGGAGGAACCGCATTTGTTGCAGAATTTGGACTATGCCCCGAAAAAGGAGTGGTTGGATTTATTGAAATTTGGCCCGGCGAAGAGGAAAAAGAAGATTTCGGCAAAGGTGCTTGTGGCATTTTCGGCGGAACAGGTCCAATAGAACCGGAATTTGGTGTAGGACTTTGCGGACGTGAAAATGGACTTTGCGAGCCCATACGGGGAGCCACACTACCGGGTCTCGGATCTTGCGGAGGACGAACCAGCGGACTTGGCGCAGGTGTTTGAGGAAAAGGTGCACTTGCACTCAAAGGCTTACTTAAATCGGAAACGAATTCTTTTTGAGGAATTTTCTTTTCTTCATTTTGATTGTTTTGTGATAAAAAACCACCGTTTGAAGGCCTACCGGATGTATTTTGTCCAAAAGCTTCAGCTTTACTTAAGTTTTCATTTTTAACACCTGAAAAAGAAATAGGTTTTACATTTTGCTCTATTTTTTGATTTGAATTTTCAGATTTGGGTTTATTTAAATCCTGAAAATTTGGCTTTTTCACATCAATATTATCCTTTATTAAATCCTTATTCTCTTCCAAAGGTTTTTCCGAATCTTTCTTTTCCAAAGGCCTTTGAAAATCTTTTTTCTCTTCTTTTTTAGGATCAGATTTTTGAGTCTCAAAACTCGGTTTTTCATCGCCAAATGTATTTTGTGTCTCAGTTTTTCCTTTTTCCTTTGCTGTTTTTTCTCCACTCAGATCCCTTTTCTTTTCATCGATTCTCATTCCGGTTTTTTCCTTTTGAGTGTCTTCGCTCTTTTCATCAAAAGGCTTTTTTTGAGATTTTTCATCCCGTTTTTCTACCTTCTCTTTTAGATTTTTACCTTCCCCGGATTCCTTAAAAACATTTCCTGTTTTAGGCTCTTTTACCTTTGTAAGTTCCTCAGATTTTGTCTCTTTTTGTGAAGGAGTTTTTAAGCCATCATCAATATTTTCAGCCTTAGTTTTATCTTTATTTCCAGCCACTTTTTCGGATTTTTCTTCATTTTCCAATTTGGAAGCACCCTCAAGAATTTTCTTCTTCTTCGCCGCTTTTTGCTTTCTCACTTTTTCTTCCGATTCTTTTTCTTCCAAAGTTTTTTCTTTATCTAAAGGCTTTTCTTCAAGATCCGAAACTATAGCCGTTTCTTTTGAAAATTTTTCCTCTTTTAAATCCTTATTCTTACTAATCTTTTCCCACATTTCTCTCGTTTTTTTCATTTCATCCCCGGCCCCACCTTCTTTATCATCCGTATTTTCCCGACTATCCATTTTTTCATTTTGACTATCCGACAAATTCTCCTGTTCAACTTTTTTACTCTCATTTTTGCCGGCATCAAGCGCCATATCAAGCACAGATTTCTTACCTTCTTTTTGCTCTTTTCCGGACACAAAATCATCACTTTGAACAATTTTATTATCCAAAGTTTTCTTTTGTTTTTTCTTATGCAAAGCGGACATTTTTTCATCATCCCCCGCCCCGATCCCTGTATTTTTACTTGAATCCTCTGCCATAGATATAATTTTATCCAAACATTATACCACATTTAAAGGCTCAAAGTAAACAAATACAAACAAAAAAGGCCACCTCTCCAAAAGGAAAAGCGGCCTAAAAGAATTCACTTAAAACACAAATCCCATACCATAAAAACTACCGAAAAACATTCTTCCCAAAAGTGAAAGAACCAAATAATAAGAAACACCGGTTACAACTGAAATGATAATAGCATCATTTTGCTTTACCTTAAGCACATTGAAAAGATAAAAATACTCGATCACGAAAATCCACAAAACAAAAAAATTGGTGAATGAAAAAAGCCTGGAAAGACCATACACATTTATAAGAGAGAAAAAAGAAGGAATTATAATCGGCCAGGTGGCAATTGAAGCATAGGCAAGAAGCCTGAAAAGCGGACGAATGGAAATTTTTGTTTTAAAAACTTTATCCGCCACAAGCATAGCGGAAAACCCGGTGGAAGCAAAAGCCGCCACTTGTATCAAAATCAAATAAATCGCATAACTGAATACGAAATATGGAGTGGTAAGAAACATAAACAAAGTGGAAAGCACGATTGGAAAGAGAAAAATCAGCGCTCCATACACCTCGGATTTTTGGTTTAAAGACACGGATTTCATCTCCGGTTCCTTCATGGAAATCACCGCCACGGCCTTTTTCACCTCTTCAACAATTCCATCTTTGGAGACTTTCGAAAGTTCCTCTTTTATCATGTCCGCGCTAAAATCCGCAGTTTTTTTCTTTGTTTCAGTTTTTGCCCCCTGCGTTTCTTTTGTCCTTGAACTAGCCTGCTCCGGCTTTTTTGATGTTTTGTTTTCCATAAAAAATTTTTAAATTCCAAAGAATTATAATTCAAACACAAAAAAAGCGCGACCCTTTTTATAAGGCCGCGCTCTTTTTAAAATTATTCTACAAAATTCCTTCAGCAGTAAATACCACAGCGAAAATCAAAGATACGATTGTCATAAGTTTAATCAAAATATTGATGCTCGGACCGGATGTATCCTTGAATGGATCACCCACCGTATCACCTACAACAGCGGCCTTGTGAGTATCGGAACCCTTTCCACCATAAACTCCGCTCTCAATATATTTTTTGGCATTATCCCAAGCTCCTCCGGAATTCGCCATTGCAATCGCCATCATTACACCGGTTACAAGTGCACCTGCTAGAAGGCCTCCAAGAGCTACGGTTCCAAGCAAATATCCAACAGCAAGAGGAACGATTACAGCCATAAGACCCGGAACCATCATTTCACGAATAGCCGCTTTTGTGGAAATATCCACACATCTCTTTGTATCTCCTTTCGCTTTGCCTTCCATAAGGCCTTTTATTTCTCTAAATTGTCTTCTTACTTCCTCGATCATATCAAACGCAGCTCTTCCCACAGCCGACATCGTAAGTGCGGAGAAAAGGAATGGAAGCATACCTCCAATAAATAAACCGATTACAACTTTAGGGTTCATAATATCAATTGCTTGGAGGCCTGCAGCCTGAGTATAAGCGGTAAAAAGTGCAAGTGCCGTAAGTGCGGCGGATCCGATAGCAAAACCTTTTCCGATAGCCGCGGTTGTATTTCCGGCGCTATCCAAACTATCAGTTCTCTTTCTGATTTCTTCTCCAAGCTCCGCCATCTCAGCGATACCTCCTGCGTTATCAGCCACAGGTCCGTAAGCGTCCACGGCAAGAGAATAACCGAGAGTTGAAAGCATACCAACGGCGGAAATTGCAATTCCGTAAATTCCACCGAATTTATATGAAACAAAGATACCCACACAAATCACAAGAACGGGAAGAGCCGTGGATTTATAACCCAAAGCAAGTCCTTGAATAAGATTTGTAGCGGCACCCGTTTGAGAAAGATCAGCAAGTTTCTTCACAGGATTGTAAGAACCCGATGTGTAATACTCAGTGAGAAGTCCCACCAAAATACCCACAACAAGACCAACGGTGATAGAAATAAATACTCCCATAAACTCTACGCCGATGAAATATTTTGAAAGGAAATATGCTCCAAGCACAACCAAAGCGGAAGAAATCCAAAGTCCGCTCATAAGGGCTTTTTGAATGTTTCCTTTTTTACCAACTCTTACAAAGAACGAAGCGAATATTGAAGCCAAAATTCCAAGTCCCGCAAGGGCCAAAGGAAGAATTGCTCCTTCCGCTTGGAATGAAAAATATCCAAGAAGCATAGCGGCAATAATTGAACCAACATAGCTTTCAAAAAGATCGGCACCCATTCCTGCCACATCTCCCACGTTATCACCTACGTTATCGGCGATTACAGCTGGATTTCTCGGATCATCTTCCGGAATCCCAGCCTCCACTTTACCCACCAAATCGGCTCCCACATCAGCGGCTTTAGTAAACACACCTCCACCGACTCTTGCAAAAAGAGCGATAGAAGAAGCACCAAGACCGAAAGCGGTCATAATATTCAAAGCCACATCTTGTGGATAAGACAAAACATCTACGAATACATAATATAAAACGGACACACCGAGAAGACCAAGACCGACAACGCAAAAACCCATAACAGCGCCCGATCTGAAAGCCACTTCAAGGGCTTTTCCAAGGCTTGTTCTGGCTGCATTGGCGGTTCTCACATTGGCTCTGGTTGCGATTTGCATACCGAAAAATCCGGCAAGCACGCTCGAAAATGCACCGTAAATAAATGATAATGAAGAAGCAAGACCTTCGTTTACAAATGTGGTTTCCTTTTTATCAAGGAACACAAATAAAACGATAG
>CAYODN010000031.1:5533-11498 GCA_964402735.1 uncultured Candidatus Peribacteria bacterium
AGCAAGCACTACAACGAAAACAGCAATAACCTTGTATTCTCTAAACAAGAAAGCCATTGCTCCTTCGTGGATTTGATCGGAAATTTCTTTCATTTTGTCGGTTCCGACCGGTTTTTTCTGGATTAAATAAGCGAAAACTCCTGCCATAAGAAGGGCAAGGACGCTTACTCCCACCATTAGAATTGGATAATTCATACGGTTTTTATGGGTTAAATTATAAAAGACTTCAAAACGAAAATATTCTACTTAAAAAAGTGCTTTTGGAAAACATTTTTACTCGACATCTGCGCTTGCCAAAAACACAATTTCGTCGTAAAAAGACCTAATTTCTGCGATTTCGGGACTATTTTCACCGTTTGAAAAAGAAATAAAACGATCCGCGCAATTTTTATACTTCATAATCACGGAAAATTCCTTTATCGGAGCGTTTTCACTCATATTCTGAAAAAGCTCGCAAAGTTTTAAAAATTTTGCAAAATTCTCATCTCCCACCTGCGCGCTTACGGAATTTCCGTCCTGGGTTAGAGTAAAATTAAGCACTTCATTCTCCAAATCCGGATAAACCACAAGTACACTATCTCCCATATTATAAGTAAGTGAATCGGGTACCGGTTTTTCTTCAAAAAGAGAACAAGAACTAAAAAACATGGAAAAAATCAAAGTGGAAATAAGTACAAGCTTTTTCATATTCTTATTTTTAAATTTGCAAAAAGCTTACTCCACTTTTTTCTTCAAAGCAAAAAAAAGGCCGGTCGCTCAATTGCGATCAGCCTTTTAATATATTCAAATGAAAAACTACTCTTTCTTTTCTTCCTTAGAAGCATCTGCGGAAGCACCTTCAGCGGCGGCACCTTCAGCAGGAGCGGCGGAAACAGGCTTCTCTTCTTCAGCCTTTGGCGGAACAACAGTACAAACCGAATCATCGGCATCGTTCAAAATCGTCATTCCTTCCGGTACTTTCAAATCTTTAACTGAAATTTGAGAGTTAAAGTCAACAAGTGATGAAATATCGACTTCGATAAACGGAACCAAATATTTCGGCAAACACTTAACATCAACCTCATCAAGATTATTAACAAATGTACCTGCGAAATCCTTAACGGCAACGGAAGTACCCACAAACTCAAGAGGAATTCTTGTTTCAACCTCTTCATCCATTTTTACCGCCTTAAAATCCACATGCATAAAATCATCGGAAACTGGATGTTGAGATAAATCATGAACAAGAACCGGATATTTTTTTCCATCGACATCAAGCTCGATAACCGTGTTATATCCCGCTTTTCTAAATAATCTTCTAAAGTCACCGGCATTCACCTGAAGTGACAAGTTTTCAACCCCTTTTCCATAATATTCAACAGGGATTTCGTGATTCTCAAGCAGATTTTTCGCTTTTACGCTTTTATCCCTGAGCTTTGCGTTAAGTAATAGAGTTTCCATAAAATTTAATTAAAAACTTGAATAAGCGTGGCTAAATATAAGAGAAAAATCCGAATATCGCAAGATATTTTTTAAGAAATCAAGTCTCTTGCAAGATTTGTTCGAAAACTTTAATATCTCAATACAAATTAACACTTAATTCACACACATGTTCGAAAAAGCAAAAGACCTATATAAACTGCAGAAACAAGCCAAAGAAATCAAGAAAAAACTCAAAGCCACGCACATCGAAGCTGAAGAAAACGGCGTAATTGTAACAATAGACGGCGAACAAGAAGTGCAAAGCATCGAAATCTCGGACGAAGCGATGCAAAACAAGAAAAAGCTCCAAGAATCAATAGTAAAGGGCTTTAATAAGGCAATTAAAAAATCTCAACAAATCGGAGCGGATCTTATGAAGGAAGTAATGGGTCCTATGGGATTCCCAGGCGCTTAAAACTCATAAATTATGAATTTTCAAACCGCGAATATTCGCATAAAACCAAAAAAATCCTCGAAAATCAAATTTTTGCTTATTTTAGCCATATTTTTAGGTATCGGTTCTTATTTTTATATCCCCTCTCTGGGCAATGCCGTTGATCAAAACGACGAAACGGTGCTTAACTTCGATGTAAAATTCGGACAAGGACTAAAAGCCGTTTCCGAAAATCTTAAAAAAGAAGGGCTTATTAAATCTTCTTATTACTTCCTTTATCAGGCAAACAAAAAAGGTCTGGAAGAAAACCTAAAAGCGGGCAGATTTGAGCTTTCAAAATCCTATAATGTAGATGAATTGCTCAACAAACTCGCGGCTCCTCCAAAACTTTCGGTTGTCACAATCCAGGAGGGTCTTAGAATAAAAGATATCGACAAACGACTCAAGGAACTGGGATTAGCGGAGGAAGGCGCCTTAAGCGAAGCTACTAAAAATTTTAAAGGCTTTTCATACTATCCTTACCTTAAAGAAGGCCAAAACCTTGAAGGATTTCTATTCCCGGATACCTATTTTTTTGATCCCGTCACCTTCAAAGCCGAAAAATTCATCTACGACTCAATGGACAATTTTGAAAAAAAGCTAAGCGCAAAAACAAGCGAAAGTGGCGAAAAAACGCTGTTTGAAGCGGTGGAAGATTCGGGAAGAAGCCTTAGCGACATAATAATTATGGCCTCAATTATTGAAAAAGAAGTGTTTGGTGAGCGCGACAGAAAAATCGTTTCCGGAATTTTATGGAAACGGCTTGATAACGGATGGTTTATTGGTGCCGACGCAACCTTGCTTTACGAAAAGGATGACAACAAAATCACAAAAAAAGACCTCGAAAAAGATTCCCCATATAATACAAGAAACCGAAAAGGCCTTCCACCCACGGCGATTTCAAATCCAAGCCTTGAAAGTATCAGAGCCGCAATTTTCCCAATTGAAAGCGAATATTGGTATTACCTAAACGCCCTCGACACAGGCGAAACAATCTACGCAAAAACCAACGACGAACACAATATCAACAGAACCAAGCACTTATAAAACTGCGCGAACGAAGTGAGCGCACTGCCTTTGGAAGTAGAACGATATCCTCAAAAACAAAAAGACCCATCGTAGAAAACACTGCGCGAACGAAGTGAGCGCACTGCCTTTAAAAGTAGAACAATCTACACAAAATTCAAAACAAACCCAAAGTAGAACACCCAACAAAAAAACCGTCCCTATTTCAGAACGGTTTTTAAACAATTTAAATCTAATTATTTCTAAAGCCAATCCGGCATCTCCGATGACACTTCGCTTGTAGTTGGAGTAGATGTTATCTCACTTGTCGATGGTTTTGTAGATGGGGTTTCAGTGGTAGATGTTGTCACAACGGGAGCCACCACAACGGGAGCCGGTTTGTATAAAACTTTCACGGTAAGCACTTCCGATTTTTTTCCGTTTGCATCCTTGGCATACACATTATAAACATTTTCACCTTCTTTCATCAGATTATATTTCGCATTCGCAAAATATGTCCAAGTACCGCTACCGGCCACAAATTTTTGAAGTTTGTAATCGTTAACATATACCTCACTTGCGCCTGAAACCGTTCCGGATAAAGTTGCAAGATAATTCGTCACAACATAAAATCCGTTTTCATCCGTCTTTGTAATTCCGGAAACACCGGTAATTTTCGGAACAGAAAGGGCACCTGAAGTAACAGAAATATCATTAGTAGGACTTTCAGCGGATTCACTTTCTTTTGTGCCTTCATCTATACTTTCAACACTGCTTTCTTCACCTGTCGAAGCTACTGAAGAATCCTCAACACTACCACTTACCACTTCGGATTCCATTGTTGAAATATCCACAATTCCCTTATCCGCATCCATATTAAAATCATAAAAATCACTATCTCTGAAAGAATCGGACATCGCAACAATTATGGAAGGAACTTCAAAATTCCAATATTTTTGGAGAACTTCATTTGTAAAATACGCTTCTTGTCCCACACCAACAGTAATAGTTTCCACCACCTTCACCTTAGCCTCGTTTAAGATATCCACAGTAGCCGAAGCTCCGGAAACCACTCTCACAACCTCATCCATTTTATTTTCCAAAGACAATACGGAAGCGTCGTTGCTCTTAACAACAACATTTCCAAGAGAAACTTGAAAACTTGTTTTAACGCTTGTGGAATTCATTTTATTAAGCCAAACTTCTCCATTTACAAGAAGTAATTTCACCAAAGCCGGATCCTCTTCCATATTAAGCTCTTCAACAATCAAATCACCACCTCCACCAACTCTAAGAACCGCCCCCTCGGGAAATTCAAGACTCATCAAAGAATCAAAACTCGTTTGAATTTCATCGCCTTCCATCAAAAAAGAACCACTCGGAATTTCAATAAACTGCTCGGTGCCCCAAGCCTTAAGCTCGGCACTACCTGAAAGAAGATCGATTTTAATACCCTTCTCCGGTTCCTTCTCCGACAAAGAAGAATAAAGTTGAAAACCGAGAACACCGATAAGTCCGATACAAATCAAAATTATAAACGGAGTAAAAAGTGATGTTGATTTATTGGGAACATTTCGAAGACCGCGACCGGCCCTTATTGAAGAATTATATCTCATAAATTTGCTTAATATTACACAAAAAAATCTTACATTTTTTTTAACAAAAAGAAAACAAAAAAAGAAAAAAATACACACAAAATTTTTCACAAATTCTTCGAGTATTTTTATTTAGAAAACACGACTCGAGAAAATTTTGAAATAAAGTATTTTCAAACGAAAAAACATAAATTGTATTGAACTGATTAATTAAAATTCCTGCCGGCAGGAATTTTGGGGGCGAAATTTAGCTTGGAGAAGGGATTTTTTTAATTTTGTAATGATAGGGATGCAATTTTTTTCACAAAGCAAAAAATAAAGATTTTGTAATTAATAAAATATTACGTAATGACTTGAAGACATAATTTTGCCCTTTGGGCAAAATGGGATACAAAATTTTTTGCTAAAGCAAAAAATGTGGGCTTTGTAATTAATAAAACATTACGAAATGACTCGAAGGCAATAATTTTTGCTTCGCAAAAATTGTTAAAGCCCCATATCCCTCTTAATCGCATTTATATCTCTCACAATTTTTCCGTCGCTTTTTAGAAGTTCGTTTACCTTATTGCAAGCGTGCATCACAGTTGTATGATTTCGTCCTCCAAAACCGGCACCAATCTTTTCATAAGAATGTCCGAGTTCGTTCTTAATCAAATACATCGAAACCTGTCGTGCGTTCATTAAATCTTTATGTCTATCACCACCTTTTACACTATCGGCGGAAATTCCATAATATTCAGCCACAAAAGAAATCACGCTTTCCATATCAAGACCTTTGTTTTCCCTTTTCTTCTCGATATCAAAACCGATAATCTCCTGGGCCTTATTAAATCTTTTAATAATCTCGGCAACGGAACGAATGGTTGGAACACGATTTCCAAGCTGACTTTCAGCAATGGCCGCCTTAAGCACTCCTTCAAGTCCCCGAACGGATCCTTCAATATTTGTAGCAATAAAATTTATAACCTCAGGATCGATAAGCACCTCGAATTCTCTGCACTTTTGTCTCAAAATCGCAACTCTCGTTTCATAATCCGGCATAAGAAGCTCAACAACCATTCCCATCCCGAACCTGGATTTAAGCCTATCATCAAGACCATCAAGTTCCGATGGTGGTCTATCACTGGTAATCACAATCTGTTTATTTTGATCGTATAAAAAATTGAAAGTATGAAAAAGTTCTTGTTGCGAGGAATCTTTCTTTGCGAAAAATTGAACATCATCAATCATAAACACATCGATATTTCTATATTGATCCTTGAATTTTTGCATATGTCTTTTTCCGATAGCCTCAACAACATCCGTTACAAATCTCTCAGCCGTAAGATACTTCACCACGAGATCCGGATAACTATGAACAATCTCGTTTCCAATCGCCTGTACGAGGTGTGTTTTTCCAAGACCCGTGGAACCGTAGATATAAAGAGGGTTGTAAATTCCGCCCGGCATATTTGCAACAGCCATCTCCGCC
>CAYODN010000032.1:0-11440 GCA_964402735.1 uncultured Candidatus Peribacteria bacterium
GCTCTGTATCCTTTGTCGTTTATTTCAAGGATTTTTCCGCTTCCACACTGATGAATTATATTGAAATTCTTTAGAAGTTGATCTTTCGCTTCAAAAATCAAATCGTTTATTTGTTTTGCCCCCGTGCTTCCTCCAATTACAAAAATTATCGGTTTTTTATCTCCAAACTTAAGCGATTTCAGAGCCCTTTCGGCGTTTCCGGAAACGATTTCTTCCCTCACCGGGCTTCCGCTCACGATAATCTCGCCCTTGAAATCTTTCAGGTATTTTTTGCTTTCTTCAAAGCTCAAAAAAGCCTTTTTACACATTCGAAATGAAATTCTGTTTGCAAGGCCGGGGCTCAAATCCGATTCGTGAATAAAACTGGGAACTCTTCGGAAAAATGCACCGATTACCACCGGCAAACTCACAAATCCTCCCTTACTGAAAACGATATCGGGCTTTATTTTTCCGATTATCATAAAACTTTGAAAGATACCGGCTAAAAATTTGAAAAAATCCAAAAAGTTTTGAAACGAAAAATATCTTCTAAGTTTTCCGCAATAAATAGGATAAAACTTCACTCCAAATTCTTTCACCATCGTCTCCTCTATACTGTTTTTTCCGCCTATATAAAAAAACTCAAGGCTTTTTTCCCTTTTTTTAAGCTCTTTTATAACGGCCAGGTTGGGGATTATATGTCCTCCTGTACCCCCTCCTGTTAGAAGAATTCGCATAAACGCTGTTTTTAGAAATATTAAGTAAAATACCTACACCCAAAAGGCTTGTCACAAGCGAACTTCCACCATAACTCACAAATGGAAGCGTAAGACCGGTTACCGGCATCAAAGCCAAATTCACGGCGATATTCACAAAGGCCTGCCCCGCGATAAATACGGTGATTCCCGTTGCAAGATATTTTTCAAACTGATTTTCGGCCCTGGAAGCGATAAGGAGCCCTCTGTAAGCGATATAAAAATAAGCCAAAACCACAAGAATTATTCTCGAAAAACCAAGCTCCTCTGCGCTTGCCGCAAAGATAAAATCATCCGAAGCCTGAGGGAGCCAATAAGATTTTTGAACACCCTGGGTGAGTCCCTTTCCAAAAAATCCTCCGCTTCCCACAGCGATATTCGCCTGTTGTGATTGCCAGCAATAATCTTCGGTACAGCTCTGATCCACTTTTGTATATCCCGTAAACCTCTCCCTTACGTGATCAACCGTGCTCACTACAACGGTCACAAGCAAAACCGCCATCAAAAGTCCCAGCATAAGATGCCTTATTCTGGCTCCCGCCACGATATAAATCGCGCCCGCAACCATGGAAAGCACCAAAGTATTCCCGAAGTCGTTTTGCATCATCACCGGCACAAGCATAAATCCCGATACGATAATAAACGGAACAAAGCCGTCCTTAATGCTTTTAACCGCCACTCCTTGCTTGGAAAACCAATAAGAAAGGTAAATCGCCATTGAAAGTTTCGCAAATTCCGAAGGCTGAATCGAAGTATTGAAGATGTTAAGCCAATTTGTTGCAATAGTATTAAAACTTTTTCCAAAAAACACCACCACTAGAAGTAAGAAAAACGTCACCACATAGAGAAATTTTGAAGTCTTGCTCCAAAAGCGAATAGGCATTTTGAAAGCGAAAAGTAGAGCGATAAGCCCGGCCCCAAGCCTAAAAAGATGCTTTTTAAAAAGAAGATAACAATCAACACCGCTGTCGCTACAGTTTGGATACAAAATTCCGGGAGCGGAAAGCGAAATCGACTTCGGCACTCCGATAGAAGTAATCATAACAAGCCCGAAAATAAGAAGTCCGAGCACGGTTAGCGCCAATAAATAATCATATTTCGGTGTCGCCGTCATGTTTGTTTTTATATACGGAAATACTACAGAAAGCCAACTTTTTAGGCAAAAGATTTTACTTATTTCAGCTTAAATTCCATGATGAAAAATGTTAAATTTATGCGGGAATATAATTTTACAAATGAAAAAAATCGCTCTTTTCAGTATTTTGTTTATCGCCCTCGACCTATTTTCAAAATATCTCGTACTTAAATATTTGCACTCCGATTTTGAAGTTATCCGCAACTTTTTTAGGCTTTCCTACGCCGAGAATTACGGCATCGCCTTCTCTTTGAAAGTGCCTTTTTACATGATTTTCATTTTGAATTTTTCAATACTCTTCGCCTTCTACTTTTTGATCAAAAAAGAACTCAAATTGGATTCCGTATATGCCCAAATCCCATGTGCAATGATCATCGGCGGAGGCATCGCAAACCTCATCGATAGAGCGGTAAACGGCTTTGTAGTAGACTTTATTTCAATTCTCACATATCCCACTTTCAATATCGCAGACATCTTTATAACTCTCGGGGTCTTGTTTCTTGTCGTGTTTTATGCTAAAATATCAAGAATATCAAAAATAAAAAAATGACAGAACAATCAACACAAACAAATATCACAGACGCCGGAATGACGGTTGCGTCCTTTTTGTTTCGAATAATTGCTACGGTAACAGGAGGAATTCTCGGCTCGGTTGTGCTTGTTTTATTTATCGTTTTGGCAGGTACTATGCTCTCTCCGGTGCTTTCCGGCGCAGATGAAGTGAGAATCGGTCCCGTTTTTGTTTTTATCGTGATGATTATGGTCTTCTTGGCTACCCTTATCGGCAATATCACGGCCACATTTTTCACATCTTTAACTGATCGGGAAAAATACAAAAGAAGGTCGACAGCTCTCACACAAATCGCTGTAATGAGCATAATCGTAGTTGTTTTTATGCTTCCGGTTTATTTCATTTCCGCCACAATTAATGTACAGCTCGTGATTTTTGCCGTTGCGCTTCATATGATTCTCACGGTCCTCACAAGTGCGCTTACTTTGGAAATCGTTTCAAACTACAGATATTCGCTGGTTGGGCTCTACGGAGTCACTCTCTCGATCATTATTTCATCCGCAGCTCTCTTTCTTTTTTCCAGAATAGTATCTAATGTTACAATCCTTCTATTTATTGCTCTTCCGGTAATTTGGGGAACAATGGGAGTAATTCAAGGCTTTACTTCAATGATTTACGCCTCTTTGGCACGCCTCTACGATAAAGATTTTCTCTCCACGCAAACAATGTACGGCGATGACTACGGAAAAGAAGTGGAAGAAGAGGTTGAAGAACCGGTACAAAACGCACCAAAAGATGAAGAAGGCGCCTCATTTTTAAGAAAATAAAAAAGGGCCCGAATTTCTTCAAGCCCCTAAAGCTCTTCAATCTATTTTTTGTGTGCCATTGTCTCAGCCATATTTTTCACAGCCTCCACAGCTCGAAGAACCTCTACGGGAACCATCCAAATCGTGGTATTCGATTGATCCGAAGAAAGATCATTGATTGTAGAAAGCGTTCGGAGATGAAGCGCACCGGGCGAATCCGAAAGCATTTTTGCAGCCTTGCTCAAATTCTCGGAAGCTGCAAGTTCTCCCTCAGCCTTGATAATTACCGCCTTCTTTTCTCTTTCCGCCTCAGCCACTTTTGCGATAGTTCTTGTCAAATCCTGAGGAAGAACGATATCTTTAAGCTCAACGGCATCAATTTCAACACCCCAATTAAAAGCGGATTTTTCAACGATACTTTTAATATTCACTGCGATTTCATCACGATTTTTTAATAGAGTGTCCAGATCAACCTCTCCTACGGCGTTTCTCATTGTGGTCTGAGCAAGCTGAATTACCGCATAATAAAAATTTTCCACGGCGATAATGGCCTTTGCCGCATCGGATACCTTATAATAAATCACTGCGTTTACTCTTACGGAAATATTATCTCTGGTAATGGCATCTTGATCGGGAACATCCACAGCCTTAACTCTCATATCGATTTTCACCATCCTTTGAAAAATTGGAATCACAAGCCTCCATCCCGCAGGAGCGACACTCGTGAACTTTCCGAAAGTGAACTTCACACCTCTTTCATACTCGTTTACCACCCGGATAGAGATAAGCAAAACGATTACAAGACCCACCGCAAGCGGTACGATAAGACCGGCCAACATTTCAGGCATAGTTTTTAGATTAAAAAATTCTTGTAATTATCATCCGACAAATTTAAGGCTTTTTAAATCGAAAAATCCCTTTGGAAGCCCATTGTTTCTTGAAATATCCGGTAAAAAATGGTAAAATAATACGATAATAAAAACAAAAAATGCTTAAAGCCTACGCAGTATCAACGGCAAGCGGAGAAAATATAGAGTCTGTTTCGCAACTCGCAAAGCTTCTTACCTGGCTTCTACAAAAGCTTCCTTTCTTTTTTGCCGGAATTTTGCTTCTTGTTTTTACTTTTTTTATCGCAAAAATCGCAAAAGGAATTGTGGAACGAAAACTTGCGGAAAAAGGCCTTGATGAAGAGCACAAAGAGGTTCAGGTGCTGGCGGGAAGATTGGTGTATGCTGGTGTTCTCATTGTCGGAATCACAGCGGGCCTTAATATCGCCGGAATCGATCTCACGTCGATAATCGCCGCCGCCGCATTTGGTATCGGTTTTGCGCTTAGGGATTTGATTGTAAACTTTATCGCCGGAATTATGATTCTTCTCGGAAGAGATTTTACAATAGGAGATTTTATCAAGGTAAATGGCCAAGTTGGAAGGATTGAGGCTATTCAGTCTCGCGTTACGATTATGAAAGCTGTAAACGGCACAAAGATGATCGTTCCGAATTCCATTTTATTTAAAAACAATATCACGAGTTTTACCGGAAATCCGCTTCGTAGATTTGATATTTCAGTTCCCGTCGATTATAGAAACAACCTCGACAACGCAATCAAAATAATGCTAAATGCAGCCCTGAAAACTAAAGGAGTACTTGCTAATCCAAAGCCAAGTGTGGCCTTTTCTTCCTACGGAGACGATGGCTTTACCGTAAAAGTGAAAGCGTGGTGCGAGTCGCGCTCCGGATGGGTGAAAATCCGAACAAAGCTTGCAAAAGCGATTGTTGAGGAATTCGATAAATACGGAATAGAAATTCCATATACCACATACAATGTAAACCAGTATAAGGACATTGTGATTGATGAAAAAGAATTTAAAGAAGCTCCTCCATCTATGCCGATTCAAGCAATTATTCAAAACCAAGCACCGGTTTCTCAAGGCGCTCCTGTTCAAAGTATAAAACCTCCGCAAACAACTCCTATTGTCCAAAGCGTGATGCCACAACCTCAAAATATGGCACCGGTTCAAGTTGTCGTAGAAAGCCCAGAACTGCAACAACAAACTGAAATTTCCAATAATCAATAAAGCTTCAAATAGCTAAAGTGGGCTCTTTTAGGTTTTTTATTCGAAAGCAAAAACGCTTCATTTTTTCAGACAACAAAAAACCCGCCTTGGGCGGGAGGAAAAAAATCGATCTTGCGGCTAAAAATTTCGTTTAACCGAGATATTTTTTGATTTTTATTTTTGTTTTCGGGTTGACCAAATCCTTGTTTTTATCAAGCTGTGCTTTGGAAAGTTGTTTTTGCCTCTCCAGGGCCGTCCGTTTTGTGCCCCTTTTAATCGAATAGATTATATTCCGATAAAGGTGCCGGACCATTTCGACGAGCGAAATGAGTGGGTGGTAGTACCGGTCTTGTATACCATCGCAAAGCCTGAAGGCTGTCTTAACTTAAGAATCCTTATAAGACCCATGACTTGCGTCTTAAATTTAATTGTTCCGCAGTTAAATAATTCTTGTTAAGACAATCTTCAAGCTTTTACTTCTCCTTGTTGTCAATTTCCGTTTGATTCTTTGTAAATCAAATCATCTTATCTTATGATGCGAAATCGTGCAACTTTTAGAAGTGGACAAAGTGTAAAATGTTTTATTGTTTCAGTTTTATCTCCGAGCTTTTAATTATTTTAAGCTCTGTGAGTTTTGAATTTTTTTATTTCACTCTTTGGTCCCGCCTTTATTTCAATTTCCGTTTTAGAAATTTTCTAAAATCAAATCATCATAATAAAAGTATACGAATTGTGCAAGAATTTAGCCTGGACAAATCAAAAACTATTTTAAAAATTAAAAACAAGGATGCTTTTCGGCTTATTCACATGCGCCCCCTTTTATACTTTGAGATTCGTCCTTTCTCCCATATAATGAAATCGATGAATTTTCTTTTCAAAACAATTTCAAAATTCAAACTTCAAAAAAACGGTCTTCTAAAAAGTCCGGTATTGTTTTTTTCGAAAATGGGCGTTTTAAGTGATCATCTCACACTCCTTTCTTTCCTCACCGGAATCTCCTCTGCCTTCTTTTTCGCACAAAACACCACCCTTTTTATTATCCTTATCTCCTTTTCTGTATTTTTCGATCTTATGGATGGAGCATTCGCTTCTGTGGAACAAAAAAGTGAAAAGGCTCATAAAAGGGGAGTTCTCCTTGATGATGTTTCGGATAGGGCTGTTTTCTTTGTCCTAATAATCAAAATGGCATACATACTTAATTCTCTGCCTGTTCTTTTGATCTCTTTGTCTTATGCGCTAATAAAATCCCTACACATCATCTTAAAACAAAAATATTCAACAAAACTCCAAATTCTGTATTTTGATAGGTTTTCGCTTCTTCTTCTGATTTTTTCCTATGATTTGTTTTTTCAAGCGATGGTACTTGTGCTTTTTATAAACATCCTTGAGCTAATAAACATCTTACAAAACAAAGAGCAAAAGGCCTGAAGCAATCACCAAATATATTGAGAAGTAGGATAGGGGATGCTTTTTAAGAAATTTCATCAAAAAACCGATTGAAAGAATGCCAAATACAAAAGCCGAAAGAAATCCCGATGCAAGAACTGAAAAATTCGCAGTCCATTCCTTGTCAAAGGATAAATCTTTAAAAGTCAAAACGGCAGCCCCGAAAATCGCAATTGATCCGAGAAAAAAAGAAAACCTGGCAGCTTCTTCTCTTTTCATCCCTGTAATAAGGCCGGCTGATATTGTAGATCCGCTTCGTGACACTCCGGGAATCAGTGCAAGGGCCTGCATTAAGCCAATAATCAGAGGCTTCCATAAGCTGTTTGATGACTCGGCATTTTTCCTCTTTTCATAAAATCTTTCCGCCACAACAAAAAGACCTGCAGTAAAAAGCATCATCAATCCCACCGATTCTGAAGATCTAAAGACCTCGGAAATCAAGTCTTCAAATAGTCCCCCAACTATTCCAGCCGGAATAGTTGCGATAAATAAAGCGCTTATAATGAAAAAATCGCCTCTAAATAATTCCTTATCCTTAAATCCACTCTTTAAAAACGAATAAACAGCCACCACCCACTTGGGCAAAAGCTTAAAAAGATTCCAAATATCCCTTCTGAAATAAACCAAAATCGAGAAAAGAGTTCCAAGGTGAAGCAAAATATCAAATTCAAGAAGCGACTCAACCTCAAGGCCCATCATCTCTTCTATAATCACCAAATGTCCGCTCGATGAAATAGGCAAAAATTCCGTTATGCCCTGAGCCGCACCCAAAAATAAAGATTCAAAAATATTCATGCCGAAATACTACCAAAGCCTTTGCCTTCAAACAATATTATTTAGGAGGATCATATCCGCCTTCGTTAAAAGGATTGCACCTTACAATCCTATAAAAAGCCTTTGCGCCACCGATAATAAGTCCTCGTTTTTTTATCACGGTTTTTCCGTAGTCCGAGCAAGTGGGGGAAAACCTGCAATATCCCAAAGGGTAAAGTTTTTTAAGCGGTCCATGGTCGGGAGAAAGTGTCTTTTGATAAAGAGAAATAATTATAACCGCGAGATTTCTCGGGATATACCAAACAAATTTCAAAACTTTGATAATAAATGATCTAACTTCGGACTTCATTATTAATAGTAGAGTGTCGGATTTCTTTTAACACCGTTATCGATAACTTCCCAGTGTAGGTGAATACCGGTAACTCCATATACTCTACCTGTATTTCCCATAATACCGATTACGTCTCCCTGATTTACCCACTGACCGTTTACTACATTTACGCTATCCAAGTGAGCATAAAGGGATTGAAGACCGTTTCCGTGGTCGATAATAATATGATTTCCATAACCTCCACCCCAAGTACCCGTGCTTACTTTTATCACGTTTCCGCCTGCAGGGGCCCAAATTGGTGGTTTTGACCTGTCGGCGATATCGATTGCGTAGTGTCCGGCTTTATATCCGTTTGTAATTCCACCTCTTGTAGGATAGATAAATACCTTTCCTCCGCTAGGAGTAGTGGTGTTTGCAGGGATGTTTGAATAATCCACAGCTCTGCTTTCTTTGGAATAAGTCACGTTTCTCGAACCGTTTTGCGCGATAAGAGTAATTTCCGAAACGATCGGTTTTGCGTTTGGAAGGAATATTGAAGCGCCTTTCACAAGTGAAGCTTCCTCTTTTAAATTATTTTGAGCCAAAATCGATTCGGCACTTATTGAATACTTTTTTGCCACTTTTGCGATTGTATCTCCGCTTTGAACCTTGTAACTCACACCGTTTACCGGAGGAATTGAAAGTTTCTGGCCGGCTCTTATTGAATTGCTGTTTCTAATATTATTTTCCCATTGAATTGTGTCCATCGAAACACCGTATTGTTTTGCTATTGTGGATAAAGTTTCACCGCTTTCAACCGTGTGAACCGCGAAATCCGTAAGCCCAACACGATTTGAATCGCTTGTAAGGGGGTTTGTCTTTACCAAATAACCTTCTTCATCGGTCACTAAAATATCGCCATCCACAAGATAATTGTTCATATAATCATCGGAATAACCCTTAGCCGTGGACATAAAAGTACCACCCGGCGTAAAAGAGGTGATCATTACAAAAATCGCAGAAACGGCCACGGACTGCATGAATAACTTCTTGTTGTATGAAGTGGGAGCGAGTGAAAGAGCAAAATGCCATGCAAATAAAAAACCTTTGATAGCGTGTCCGGTGACGGGAAGCTTTGTAAATATTCCAAAGCCTTTTTTAGTGTTTGCAACTACGGTACCGATACTGCATTTCAAAAGCTCGCTTCTTGAAAAGTTTTTAAGCTGCCTCATTCTTCTGGCAAACTTGTTTACTTCCAATGTTTCGATTTTAATGTTGTTTATGGTAGTGTCTCCTTAATTATTAACACGCCTTTTAGTATCGTATCTATCGGTTGGCATGCGGCATACGTAGCCGAATTTGTTACTAACACATTATCCATTATCGCTCATTTCGTCTTTTTCATCAATACCGGGTCCTTGACAAAAGCATATAATTATTACACTAGAATACGGGGATTGTCAAGTGGGGCTTTGCTTTGGCCTTATTTAAGGCAATTTAAGAGTATTGACAAAACCGAGACCTAAAAAGGCCTTATTTAAAACACCTTTACTAAAATATTGAAAAGTTGTGAATTAATACTGGTGGATTTGTTTAATGGCTTAAATAAAGCAAAATTGCCACCTCAAGAAGCGCGTATTCTACTCGGATTTTTTTACACCCGATTCTTCTTATATATATTTCTACTTTTTCCCTTCAATTATTTTCCGACTAGTCGAATTGGTTTTTTCGTTTTTATCTTGCGCTTAAGAAATTACTTTGTTAATATCGGCGCGAAATTTAGGTTTTCTGCTCGGTACTGTTATGTACTGTGCTAAAAAGGATCAAAACTTTTTATATATATAGATCATAAACCAAAGAAAACATGGCAAAGAAAACAAACGGGGAAGCCCGAGGCTACGAGCTAATGCTCATTTTAAGCCCAAACCTTTCAGAGGCCGAGACCCAGGACGAACTTAACTCGGTAAAACAACTAATATCAGAACTTGGAGGTGAAATCTTCTCCGAGGATATTTGGGGTATAAGAGAACTCGCTTACTCCATCAAGCAATGTGATAAAGGCTACTACGCCGTTTATTACATCAATTTCGAAGTAAACGAAAAAGTGAAAGAACTCGAAAGAGCTTTGACTATCCAAAACACGGTTCTCCGCTCTCTTATCTTGAAAATCTCGAAACATCATGTGATCAAGACACACGATGAATATTCAAAAGAGGCCGAAATCGAAGAAGCCGAGGAAAAGAAAATCAAGGAAGAAAAAGAAAAGGAAAACCAAAAAAGACAATCGGGAGCAAGAAGACCCGAAAGACGAACGGAGAGAAAACCTCTTGAAAAAGATGCGCCAAAAAAGACAGTAAGAAAAGAAGTTAAAGAGGAAACAGTAGAGGAAAAACCAAAGGCGAAGAAAGTGGAAACCGATTCCAAGAAAACCCTTTCCGAAGTGGACAAGAAACTAAAAAGCCTTATTGATGACCCGGATATTTCTCTTTAATATAATTTAATTTTTGTTGAAAATGAGATCAGTTAATAAAGTAATAATAATTGGAAATCTTACGAGAGATCCCGAAACGAAAGCCACAACGAACGGCCAAAATATCTGCACTTTCGGAGTTGCTACAAATAGAGAGTGGATCACCGGAAACGGCGAAAAGAAAAAATCCACGGAATTTCACGAAATTGTGGCTTGGTCCAGACTCGCGGATATTTGTGCGAAATTCTTAAAGAAAGGAAAACTTGTTTATCTCGAAGGCTATCTCAAAAGAAGAAGCTGGGACGCGGAAAACGGAGAAAAAAAGTTTAAAACGGAAATCGTTCTCGAAGATATGATTATCCTCTCCAGAAAGCCAAATGAAGAGGAGGCGGATTTACCCGTTATGCAATCGTCGGAGATGTTAAGCGACGATATTGGCGAAAATATTTTTTAATCACTAATAAATGTCAACTTACAAAGGCCGAAAATGTCATTTTTGCGAGAAGAAAATCAAATACATTGATTACAAAAATGTAAAACTTCTCAGAAAATACGTAACCAAATACAAAAAAATCGTTCCGAAATACTATTCCGGAACATGCCTAAGCCATCAGAAACACCTTGCAAGAGCCATTAAAAACGCAAGATTTATGGCGCTCATCCCATTCACAGTGGACTAAAACAATCTTTTTTAGGCGCGGGGAAAATTCCCGCGCCTTTTTTATTTGAAATTTTTAGCACTTTGCCTTTAGTTTTCCTTATCTTTTTGCTATAATATAAAGATTTAAAAAAAGAAATTGACTCTTAAAAGCATACAACTCGGAGAAGAAAAGTTGGCTGGAAAGGAAAACGGAGAAGAAAACGGCAAACACACCGTGATTTCTTGGGTTTCCAAAGACTATGAGGAGTTTTCTAGGGGGAAATACTGGAAAATAGCAATGATTTTGCTTGTGGTGATACTTGCGATTTCCGGAATAATACTTAATTCCTGGACTT
Source organism: uncultured Candidatus Peribacteria bacterium (assembly GCA_964402735.1). Classification (GTDB taxonomy): domain Bacteria; phylum Patescibacteriota; class Gracilibacteria; order UBA1369; family LOWO2-01-FULL-3; genus JAVEWJ01. The sequence goes on from CAYODN010000032.1 coordinate 11,239, forward strand.
TTTCGCTCGCAATCGTGGTATTTGCGCTTGTATACTGGCAAATTCACAAATCGGCACCCAGAGATTTGGTCGTGGAAATTTCCGAAGTGGGAATTAAAATCGGCTCGAAATTTTTCACATACGCAATGATAAGCGCATTTTCAATGGATTTAAGTGAAAAATCGCAAAGATTAATCTTGTATTTGAAAAACGACATATTGGG
>CAYODN010000033.1:0-11323 GCA_964402735.1 uncultured Candidatus Peribacteria bacterium
TCGAAAAGATGTCTTGTGGAAACCAGCTCGAGAACGGCATCACCCAAAAATTCGAGGCGCTCATTATGTGAAAGCCCTGAGTCTTTGTGTTCGTTGATGTAGGATTTATGAATAAAAGCCGATTTAAGGACATTTTCGTCCTTAAAGTTGACTCCCAGTTTTTTTTCAAGCTCAGTTAGATTTTTCATCTTCCGATTTTTGTTTTGGTGGATCCTCCCTTTTATTTGCCTGCATAACGGAGCTTAACACACCGTTGATAAATTTTGGACTGTTGAAATCACCGAAATGTTTTGCAATTTCGATGGCTTCATTTATTGCAACCACCTGCGGAATATCCTCTCTAAAAACAATTTCATAACAAGCCAGCTCAAGGATTGCGCGATCGATATTTGCGATTTTATCAATCGGCCAAGCAGGTGCGAATTTTTGGATTATTTTTTGAATCTTTTTTTTATTTTCCTCAACCCCATGGAGCAGATCAAAAGCAAACTTTCTTTCACTGAGTTTTGGTGCGAATTCGTTTAATAATTCTTCCAAAACTTTATCGGGTTCCCCACCGTGAAATTCTATGACATGAATCGCCTGCATTACGCAGGTTCTTGCAAGATGCCTGTAGCTTGCCATGATTTAAGCTTTAATTTTTGTGATCTTCTCCACTTTCTTTGATTTGTCGAGTACTTGTCTTCCTTTGTACATACCACATTCCAAACAAGCGTGATGCATTTTTCTCTTTGCTCCACAATTTGAACAAGTAACGAGTTTTATCGCGTTGCTGATTTTTGTAAGAGTTTTTGTCTTAAAACTGCCGTATCTGGAACGACTACTCGCTTTAGAGGTCTTTTTTTTGGGTACCGGATGTTTTGCCATTGTATAGTTCTTTAAGTATTGATAAGGGTTTTAGGTCCTCTGTCGCTTTGCATTCACAAGTTTCTTTGTTGAGATTTGTTCCGCAATGCGAGCATAAGCCTTTACACGACTCTGAGCATACCGAAACAGGCGGAAAATGCAAGATTATTTCTTGTCGGAGCATCTCGGAAAGGTCTATTTTTTGTGATTTTAAGTTGATTTCAAAATACTCGCTCGGATCATCACTTGATTCATCCGGTTTCTCTAAGAATATTCGATCAACTTGGCTTATTTCAATCTCTTTTTGAAAACCCGACAGACATTTTTGACACTCGAAAACAAGAGTGGCATTCAAATTTTCAACAGATGCATTGACTCCGTTGTCTATACGCATAACCGTTACTTGTCCGTTTATTTCCCCTGAAAACTTCAAATCCTGAAATTTTGAAAGTTCCGGCTTTACGGAAAAATCAAAAGAGATGGTTTTTCCCGTCTCTTCGTGAAGAAGTTGCCCTATTGAAAAATTCAAAGTTTCCATATGTTTTGATTAATGGCAGGATAGTACAATGATTTTTACTTTAACGCAAACGAAAATCAGACCATTTCGAAGTATGACAAATTGGTTGGTATTTCGTTATCAAGCCCGAGGGCCTCGATTAGTTCCGCCGAGTCCAAAGAATCGAGGTCGTTTTTAGAATATGGTTCAACTTCCGTTTTAATAAAGGGCGAAATTCTTTGTTTTAATTTTTTACTTTGAAACACTTTTCCGATTTCAATAAATGTACCCATAAAAATCCTTTGGCCATTGATTACACTGTAAACATCGTCCAGTGTGAATGGTATAGTTCCGTTTTTGCCTTCAAATTCAAAATAATCTCGACTCTTCTCAATTGTTTTTTGGCAGTCTTTAAATATTTTCGGAAAATTTTCAACTGTTTTCTCATCAGCTTGACATTCAAAATATGGACGGACGGTTTTGTTTTCTTGACTGATGATAGGACCTTTGTAAGAAAAAATCGCTTGTTTCTTTTCGAATACATTGGGGTTGATTTGACTTACGGTTCTAAGCCTCAAAATTTCTCCGGTAGCGACTGGATTTCTGTCCGAGGGGCTGTAATATATATCCGTTTGCTTTTCGGATTTAATAAATTTCGCTCCAAGGTTTTTTAGCTCCTCCACGGTTAAATTCGTTTTGTATTTTTGCTGTAGCTCATGAAGGCCGGAATAGTGAGGCTCCACGTCCGAATTGTATTTGTTGTTTAGTATTATGTCCGCATTGGAAATTGTTGGCTGAATGTGTTTTTGATGCATCGGTTCTACCGTTTCAATAAAAGCTTTGAGAATGCTATCGGGACTTCTTCCTCTCTCCGCCATATCCCTCATCATTCTTCTCATTAGCCGTGTTTCCATGCCGGCGTTTACAAAAGTTCTTAAATGTAGCTCGTCTTTCAAGCATTCATGCAAGGCAAAAAGTCCTTCGATTACTATGGCGTCCAGGTTTTTCGGATCAATCTCTCGAATACGCTCCTGCTCCGGACTAAGTTTTTTTCTTTCACTGACGGTGAAATCATATTCGGGAACCACAATTTTTTCTCCTCTTCGTAAAGCTGCGAGATGCTCTTTTAACAAATCGAGATCCAAGGCCTCGGGCTGATCCCAATTGTAATGATTCCCCATTTCGGCCTGCTCTTTCATCCAGCTCTTTCCTCTATAATAATTGTCCACGGAAAAAATCGCTTGTTTTAAGTGAAGATTTTTTTCCAAAAAGGCTGTGACCTCTGTGGTTTTACCGCTTCCGGACCCTCCAGCCACGCCGATTACAACGGGAGTTATATTGTTTAGATCAGGGTTTAATTTGGTATAAACGCGCCTAACCACTCTCCAAAAATCACAACATTGATCCGGAAAATCCAATTGGGGGATTTCCACTTGTTCTCCGTTTACTTCTTTAAAATAATGTTGCTCTTTAAGTGCGTCCACGTCTTTGATGTAGTTTTGGTTTAGGGCAAGAGATTTTTCATCGAATTGAGGAGAATGAGTTACTTCTCTACTCACCCACTTTGGCATAAAAAGTGGCATCACGCCTTTGCTATCTTCGGGTTCAAGTGTCATTAGAGAAAGTCCTTCGAGAACTCCGTGATAATGGGATATTTCAGCTTGATACCTGTCTCCATAGAGAAATTCGTCCTTAACAACATTCACAGTTTTTAAAAGTTTTGCGTTCACTTCAGTCCATAGCTTTTCAAATTCTTGGTTTGAAATTTGTCTTAATGTTTTGTCGCGAACCCCTCTGCGGATTTCCGAAACGGAACATAAAACGTTTTCGCCTTCAATTTTGCGCTCAATCGAAATCGTGGCGTCCCCTTCAAAAAAATATCCCTGCTCGACTTCCAGTCGGCGGGATATTTCCAAATCCTCGGGTGTTTGAGTTAATAGATACCGTCGCCCGGCCTCTTCAATGGGATTTTGGGCTTCAATAAAAGGAGGCTTAAAATTTTCAACCTGTTCGGGAAAATATCTTCCACCTTGAATGGATGGAGCGTTGTTGGATTCATTATACATTTTTGAGGAATTTTTAAGTTTTTTAGATTATATTTTAGAGAGTTTAAAATTTAAAGAAAAAAGAGAAGTCGAGTTTTTATTTAAAGTTAGACCTGCAACAAACACTCCGCGAAGAATTTGACTTTAAAAAAGTGCATTTTTCTGTTATAATAACCATGAAAATAAAAACATGAAAAAAGAAATTTTTACATTTTTGGGACTGGATGAAAAATGTTTGAGTGTTTATGAGTGCTTGCTTCCTCTTCGTGATGTAAGCGCAAGTACTATTGCAAAAAAACTTGAAATGCCGAAATCAACTGTAGCTTTTAAATGTATGGAGCTCGTGAAAAAGGGGCTTATCTCCTATTACACAAAAAATGACACCAATTATTTTTCGCCTGAGAATCCCGCAAAAATTAAAAGAATTTTTAATGAAGAAAAAGCGAAAATCGAATTTTTATCGAAAAACTTTTCAGAGCTTTTGCCTTTTTTCAGTTCTCAATTCAATAAATTCGGTGAGGTTCCGAGAATTAAAATTTTCGAAGGAGTTTCGGGGATAAAGACAATGTTTAAAGATGTTCTTCATAGCGGATCCACGATTTACGGGATGACAAGAAACGAAGGTGATATGAATCAAGAAGTCCTTGATTGGCTTGAAAACGAGTACATTCCGGAAAGAATTCGCAATAAAAACGAAGCCTATATTATTTTTAATGACAATTCTACAACTCGAACTTATGCAAAAAGGGATAAACTCTTGAATAGAATTTCATTATTTGTTCCCGAAAAACAATATCCCTTTTCTTCCTGTTGTCATATTTATGATGGAAAAGTGGCGTTTTATTCCTATGTGAATACCGATATGACGGGTGTTATTATTGAAAACAGAAATATGTTTTTAACGATGCTCACACTCTTTAAATTGGCATGGCTGGGCGCAAGAACGTTATCCGTAAATGCGCAATATAAAGACGTGGACCTCCCGATTTAACAAATTTCATTTTAATTTTTTTCTCGCTGGATTTATAATCTCGCGGTATTTTAATATTTTTATGAATGAATTAAGCTGGGTTGAAATCGAACGAAATGCACTCTCTCAAAACATCAAAACTTTGCGCGAAATAGTCGGGAAAGATGTAATTCTTTGTCCATGTATAAAGGCTAATGCATACGGACACGGACTTGTGCAAGTGGCGGAAATTTTCATTCAATGCGGTGCGGATTTTCTGGGTGTAAACAGTTTGTATGAAGCGCGGACACTTCGCGATAACGGGATAAAAAGCCCGATTTATGTACTTGGATATCTTTCCCTTGATCAGATTGAAGAAGCACTAAAATTATCTTTGCAATTTGTGTGCTACAACTTTGAAACTTTGGACAAAATCGCGGAAGTTAAGGGCAATCCGGAGGCGAAAATTCACATAAAAGTTGAAACGGGAAACAACAGACAAGGAATTTCGATCGATAAAGTAAAGGAATTTGCGCAGTACGCAAAAAGCAAAAATATTGTTGTCGAAGGAATAACAACACATTTTGCGAACATCGAAGATACAACGGACGCAAGCTATGCAATGAAGCAATTCAACACATTTTCCGAGGCAATACAAATTTTAAACAATGCAGGTTTTGACGTTCCTCTAAGGCATTGCGCGAATTCCGCAGCTACAATGCTATTTGACAATGTAAGGCTCACAATGGTTCGTCCCGGAATCGCTTGCTATGGCATGTGGCCAAGTAACGAAACGAAAGTATCCGTTTCAAAAATCGGAAGAGAGATAGAGCTTAAACCAGCTTTCACTTGGAAATCTAAAATCGCTCAAATAAAGAATGTTCCCGAAGGTGAATTTATCGGATACGGACTTAGCTATCGGACAGGTAGAGATTCAAAAATCGGAATTGTGCCCGTGGGTTATTATGATGGTTATGATCGAGGCCTTAAATCCGCCTATGTGCTTGTGAGAGGAAAAAGAGCTTACGTGCGAGGAAGAATTTGCATGAATATAATAATGATCGATCTTACAGATATTCCAAATGTAAATCTCGAAGATGAGGTGGTGCTTTTGGGGGCACAAGGAGATGAAGTTATCAGCGCGGAAACTTTTGCGAAATGGGCGGATACAATCAATTACGAAGTCACTTGCAGAGTAAACGACCGAATACCTCGAATCGTTTTGTAGTGCAAAAAAATTTTTTTTATTTTGTGTCAAACCAATAAGTCCGGATTTCTTGCAAGTGCTACGCATAAACGGCTACAATCGTATAGCAATTTTTTGAACAAATTTATGAATTTTTTTAGACGAATCAGAAATAGGGTTTCAGATACACATTTTTTGGCTTTGGATATCGGAACGGAGAGTGTAAAAGCTTCGATTGTTGAACCGGAAGGAAAACGCGGAAAAATAATCGGTTATGCAAAAGAAAATCAGAAACTTTTCGATATGCAAAGCGGTACGATTACGGATATTTCTTCCGTAATAGCGAATTGCCAAAATGCCATAAGGAAGGCTGAAAATATGGCCGGTGTAAGCACCAGAAAAATGGTTTTGGGTGTATCGGGAGAGATTGTTCACGGAGCCACTTTTTCCACGAGTTTTGTGAGAAGAGATCCCACGAGTAAAATCGACATGTCGGAGCTTAAGCATATTATTCAGAAAGTGGAGTGGAAAGCTTTTGATGAAATTCGAAGTCAGATGTCTTTTGAAACCGGTTATAACGAGCTCGATGTGAAACTGGTAAACGCATCTATCGTTGATACCAGTATTGATGGTTATCGTGTAGCCAATCCCATCGGTTTTCAAGGAAAGGTGGTGAATATGACTCTGTTTAATTCTTTTTCGCCTCTTGTTTTTTTCGGTGCGATTCAAACGATCGCCGCTGAAATCGACAAGGAAATTATGGCACTTTGCTCAATGCCTTTTGCACTTTGCACTTCGCTTTTTGAAGAGGACAAACAAAAAATCAGCGCGATTTTCATCGATGTGGGAGCCGGAAGTACGGATATTGGGGTTGTGAAAGATGGCGTTGTGAAGGGCACGAGAATGTTTACAATCGGCGGACGCACTTTTTCGAAGAGACTTTCCAAGTCTTTGAATATTTCTTACTACGACGCCGAACAAATAAAGCTTTCCTACAGCAACGACAAGCTCGAAAGGCAATCCCACAGAATTATCAGAGAGGCCCTCAAAAACGATCTGGATGTTTGGCTTTCGGGGGTGGTTTTGTCTTTGGAATATTTTAAAGACGACGACTTTAATCTTCCTTCCAAGATTTTACTTAGCGGAGGTGCCGCTTCCCTACCGGAAATCAAGGAAGCACTTGAAACCCGTGAATGGGTAAAATCTCTTCCCTTCGATAAAAAACCGCAGATTTCGTTTTACAATCCGAAACTCGTACCGGGAATTTCTTTCGATTATAAGATTTTCAATGACCACAGCGATATTATGTCCATAGCACTGGCCAAAAACGGTCTTTCTTTAATCTCGGAAGACGCTCTTTCGACAAAAGTTCTAAAAAAAGTCGTTAGACTAATGCAAATGTAATGTCCGAACAAAAAACAAAAATTGAAGAAACAAGTGATGAACTTGTCTTTAAGCCCAGATCCGTTGCTAAAAAAAGGGTTATTTTCGTTGAAAGCGATGATGAGCTTATAGATTTGTACGAAAAACTGAAACAGGTAAAGGCGAAAAATGTGTATTTTGTGATTCCGCAAAGGGCATTGATTTTTCAAAGTATCGTTAATTTAAAAATATTAAAAAATTACGGGGACAGCCAAAAAAAGAAAATTTATTTCATTACAAACGATACTAATGGTATAAGCCTTGCCGGGCAACTTGGTATTAAGGTTTATGATAAGGCGAATAACGATAACAATCCTTCGCTTTTTTCTTCAAAATCCGAAGATGAAATTATAAAAATCACGCCGCTTAAGGCTTCCGTAAACGCAATTATAGACCATGCTCCCACAAGACTCACGGAGAAAAAACTTTCGATAAGCGAACTTTTGAATAAGGGAAAACGAAAAGTACAAAATATGGACGAGGTTTCGGGAAATGATAATATTTCAGTAGGAGCTTCACCCGTGAAGGCAAAAAAAGATAAATCGCCATACAAAATCAAGATAACAACCGGAGCAAAAGGACCGATTGTGGCTTTTTTGAGTCTTGCGTTTGTTGTAGTTTTTGCGATTTTTTATATCGCCCTTCCCAGCGCAACAGTTATTCTTACGCCTTCGGCGGGCGTTCTTGAAAAATCCGTAAACATTACTCTTGCGGATTTTAATAGAAATCAGCGGGAGCTCGACACACATCCGATAAATACGATTGCAAGTTTTACGCTGAGCAAAGAAATAAGCCGTGAAATCAAATACGGTGCCACCGGAAAAAAGATTTCGGAAAAAGGCGGAAATTCGAAAGGTACAATCAGAATAATTAATAATAGTTCAAATACTTGGCCTCTTGTAGCGAGAACCAGGTTTCAAACTCCGGAGGGAATTGTATATAGGATAAGTCAGGGAGTTACGGTGCCTGCAAACGGATCCGTGAATGCCATTGTGGAGGCGGATGCCGTGGATGCTTATGGACAAGTCGTGGGAGAGCGCGGAAATATCGGACCTACAAGGTTTTTCCTTCCCGCACTTGATGAGGATAGTAGATCTTTTTTGTATGCGGAGAGTAGCGAAAATATGACGGGTGGCATTACGGATTTCGTTTCTTTTGTTTCTGAAAACGATATAGAGGCGGCCAAGAAAAAACTTTCTGATTTGCTTAAAAAAGATTTAATTACTGAAATTAAGGCCGAAATTCAAAAAATCAGCGAGGAGACATCAAAATCAACGGAGTATATTCTTCTTGAGGGTGATAATGCGATTGAATTCGGAGACGTAAAATTTACTCCGCTTGACGGTGTGGTTGATAGTGAGGTGCCCGAGTTTACAATTAGCGGAAGCATAAAGGCAAAAGCTTTGTATTATGATAGGACGGCGATGCTGGAGATTCTAAAGGCGGAACTGATAACTCAAAAAAGCCCAAACAAAGAACTTCTTAGGATAAACGAAAACTCCACTTCGTATAAGATTTTTCAAAAAGATGATGCGGTGGGTAAAATTAAGATGACCGCTAATATTAAAGGAATCGAGCAATATGATATCGATCCTTCCACTGAGAACGGCAAAAAAATTCTTGAAAAAATCAGAAATCACATTGCCGGAAAAGAAATTGAATATGCGAAGAATTATATTCAGAATTTGGCTGAAATAAACAAGGTGGAGATTTCCAGCTGGCCGGCTTGGTCCCCAACTATTCCGAAAATCGAGGAAAATATTGAATTTGAGGTGAGGGAGGCTGTGATTGTGAACTAGGAAACGAGGAGACTTTGATTTTTTGCGCTTCGGATTTTTTTTAGATCGGGGAATTTTTCGTGTTTTTCGGGCTTATTTTTGTTGAATTTGAGCGATTTTTTTGATATAATGAATGGATTTAATAATAAAAACAAAAAAATATGAACACAACTAGAAAACTTATGCTCGTTTCCGCAAGTACAGCTTTATCGTTTTTGCTGATTATGGGGCTTAATACGGCCTTTTCGGCGAATCCGACAGCCGTGCCGCCTGAAACTGGCCTTACCCCGACTTTTAACGGGATGACAATTGAAAATTCAAGTGGAGATGATGTGGTAAAGGTCGATCCAACTGCGTCTGGAATGGTTCCGAGCGTTCAGATCGGTAGATCAACCGGAGCGGATTTTATAAAACTATTTGGTACTTTGGAATCTCAAGGATCAAGTATTTCTTTGATTGACGGTATTTTTTCAGTTTTAAAACAAGGAGTTGGAACGTATTTTAAAATCGATACCACCACCACAATTCCATCAGCCACACCGGAAATTATCATAGGGGTAAGCGGCAAAACCAATACTGAGATGTATGGTCTTACAGATTTTAAAGATGGTGAAGTTTATGTAAGAGGAAATTTGTCTACATATAAAAATGCCGATGCTAGTCAGAATGGAGATTTAGACGTTCAAGGAGCTCTATATGTAAATGATTCATCCGCAACTGGTACGTTATTTGAAGGAAATGTAAATATCGGTACGAATGTAGCACCAAAAAATTTTACTGTTTGGGGTACAACTACAAATAATGGAACAATAACAAATACTAATACTACAACATTTAAAGCTGGCGTTACGATTGGAGAAAACAAATCCGGCGGTGCCGATCCTTTGACGGTTTATGGTGCCACTACTATCGGATCCTCTACATATAATGGCTCTTTGACCGTTAATGGTAATTCAACTATAAATGGAAATTTATCAGCTTCCGGTTCAGCTACACTTCCTTCAATTACTGGTCCTACTACTATTTCCGGTTCATTAAAAGCTACAAATATTGGAAAGTTTGAATATCCCTCAACAGAGGTAGGGGATGTTCCTGCCTCTTCCACATTGGAAAAGACTGCAGGTTGCGGTGCAGGAAAAAAGATCATGGGATGTATGGTGCAAGGCGCTTCAAGATATGCACTTGAGGTCAATGGAACCAAAATTGACTCAAATGGGCTTTGCTGGGCTTGGGTGACAAACAAAACAGCTTCAGCTCAAAAAATGTGGATTACCTTATCTTGTTTTGATCCTAATTCGAATTAATTATTTATTGAGTTTTTACATTCTGACACAAGGTTTTCCAATCCAATATTTTCGCATATTGCCGGGTTTTTACTTGTTTTAACTGTTTCGATAATAATATTGTATTTGCATGTTGCCTTAATTTGTTCATCCTCTATTTCGTCACATTTTGTATAGTCTTTTTTGTTCATCGCTTCAGATTGAATATCAAACATTGAATAATAGTTTTCAGTTGCTTGTTTGCTTTCTTCTTTGTTTTTTAGGATAGCATCAATATTGGCAATACAGGCTTCTTTATACTGTAATCCAACAATATCTTCGCATAATTTTGAATCAACTTTTGAGACGGCATCTTTTGAAATTTCCAAATCTTTGAGTGCTAGCTTACAAGAATCCTTTTTGTCAGGATTCTTTATCTGATCACAAAGATCGGAACTGTTCAAAGACAAGGCATCTGTGATTAAACTATCATCAAGACTGATTTGAAAAGGATCCTCGGTGGTTGACTTTTCAGAAGTATTTGTTTCAGTTGTTTGAGTTTCATTAATCGAACAGGAAGCTAAACTAAGAATAATAACTGATAAAAATGCAATAATAAGTTTTTTCATTTTTGTTTTTTAAGAATTAGGTGTTTTAAATTTATTATATTTTAGGCATTAGTACAATCATATTTTCTTGATTTAGAGAAGGACGGTGTGTTTTAATTTGTTGGCATTTAGCGGAAAAATATGAGAATCGGAATTAAAACCTTGGGGTGCAAATCAAATAGATACGAGTCGGATAGAGTTTTTGATGAGCTTGTGCTTAAAGGACACAAAGTGATTGATATCGATGAAATGCCTTTTAGTTTTAAAGAGAAATCGGATTTTTTGCCGGAACTCATCATTATTAATACTTGTACCGTTACGCATCTTGCAGATACAAAATCCAGGAAGGCTATTTTGAGTTTTAAAAAGGCTTTTCCAGCTGCCAAAATTTGCGTGTTTGGATGCGGTGTAAATATCGGATCGATTTCGGAGGAAATATCGGCAATTGATCTTTTCGCAAAAAACAGAGAGGAATTGATAAAGTATATTTCTGAACAAGTTTCTTGTTCGGAAATATCACAAACGATCGATTCCCCTATTATTGATACGGAAGAGCGCACAAGGACTCTAATCAAAATTCAAGACGGTTGCGAGAATTTTTGCACTTATTGCATTATCGCTAAGGCTAGAGGAAAAGAAAGAAGTTTTTCGAGTGAAGAATTAATTCGGGAACTAAAAGATAAAGAAGCGAAAGGCTTTAAGGAGGCCGTAATCACGGGAATAAATATCGG
>CAYODN010000034.1:0-1816 GCA_964402735.1 uncultured Candidatus Peribacteria bacterium
AAAATTCCGGGCATCATAGATCTTGCAAGAGAGACTTTAAACCTCCCTGCTCAACTCGGATTCCCTCAAAATTACGATGGTGTTGTTGATAAAATCGATGATCCTTCTTACGCAACAGCTATCGGTCTTCTAATTTGGGGTTCAAGATTCGAATATAGACAACACGGAGGCCTTACAGCCGGAATCAAAGGCATAAATTTTAAAAAAGGTCTTGGCGGACTAAAAACTTGGCTAAAGAAAATTGCGCCATAAAAAGCCAAAAAAGCGAAGTGATAAAATCAGATTTCATATTGACTTTATGTCAAGCCTAAGCTTACAATAACGTCTACGCAAAATTTAAAAACCACTTAAATCCATGATGCAAGACAACCAAGACTTAAAACACCTTTTTTCATCAAAGAGAAAACAAAATATCCCCATAATGGGAAAATCCAGAACAATGGAAGTGACTCCCGAAATTACCCCAGTTGCAAATATTAAAGTGCTTGGTGTGGGTGGAGGTGGAGGAAATGCCGTAAATCGAATGATCAAAGCGGGAGTAAAAGGAATCGAATTTATTGCTGTAAATACGGATGCTCAAGCTTTGTATTACAACGAAGCTCCGAATAAAATAAACATCGGCCGTGCAACAACAAAAGGTCTTGGTGCGGGCGCAAATCCCGATATCGGAAAACAAGCCGCAGAGGAATCGATTGAAGAGATTAAGGAATCGATATCAGGCGCGGATATGGTTTTTATCACTTGCGGTCTTGGTGGTGGTACGGGCACGGGTGCATCCCCTGTTATTGCAAATGTTGCCAGGGAAATGGGAATTCTTACAATTGCCGTTGTCACAAAACCTTTCGGATTCGAGGGTATGCGAAGAAAACAACAAGGTGAAGACGGTCTTGAAAATCTTAGAAACAAAGTTGATACGCTCATCACGATTCCAAACGATAAAATTCTTGCTCTTGTCGATAAAAAGACACCGCTAAACGACGCATTTGCTGTTGTGGACGATGTTCTTCGACAAGGTGTTCAAGGTATCGCCGATCTTATCACCGTTCATGGAATGATCAATGTGGATTTTGCGGATGTAAAAGCCGTGATGGAAAACGCAGGTTCCGCTCTTATGGGTATCGGTTACGGTACGGGAGAAAACCGAGCTCAGGAAGCGGCCAAAGCTGCAATCGAAAGTCCTCTTCTCGAGATGTCTATCGATGGCGCAAAAGGCGTACTTTTCAATATTACCGGTGGCAACGATTTGTCTATGTTTGAGGTTGATGAGGCCGCAAGAGTTATTACGGAAGCTGCCGATCCTGAAGCCAACATCATCTTCGGTGCAGTTATAAACGATTCATACACCGGCGAAATCAAGATTACTGTTGTGGCTACGGGATTTGACTATAAACAAAGTGAAAATTCATATATGAGATCCGCCGGAACATTCGGATCAAGATCCATTCAAGGTGGCTCTTCTTCAATGGGCGGTGGCAAATCTCAAAATCAGATGCCGATCAAGCACACTGAAAACGAACTCGACATCCCTGCCTTCATAAGACAAAAGATGAATTAACACTTCAATGCTTCGCATTGAAGTTGCATTCTCTCTTTGCACCAGCCACAAGGACTAGAAACAGCCAAACAAACTTGCCCTAAAAACAAAAAAGCCTTCAAGTAGTACCAAAGAGCTCTTCTTTGCACAAACCGCGCCAGCGGGTGCATCTTCATTCACTTCAATGCTTCGCATTGAAGTTGTATCGTTCTTTGCACTATCCACAAGGACTAGAAACAGCCAAACAAACTTGCCCTAAAAACAAAAAAGCCTTCAAGTAGT
>CAYODN010000034.1:1916-11302 GCA_964402735.1 uncultured Candidatus Peribacteria bacterium
AGCGCACTTCAATGCGAAGCATTGAAGTTGTATCTCTCGTCGAACAAGACATTCGGCCTAGCACAAAACAAACGAGTAATCCTCAAAAGCTAGAGAGCCTTTGAGGAGTGCCGAAATATTTTTCTATGCACCGAGCGCGAAGCGCACTTCAATGCGAAGCATTGAAGTTGTATCTCTCGTCGAACAAGACATTCGGCCTAGCACAAAACAAACGAGTAATCCTCAAAAGCTAGAGAGCCTTTGAGGAGTGCCGAAATATTTTTCTATGCACCGAGCGCGAAGCGCTTATGTTTTCAAAGCTCCGCTTTGTCTTTCAAGTTTCTTTTCCCTCAATTCTTGGAAAATTCCAACATTGACAAATCCATTAAAAATGCCATAATGCCATTTGTCCGAAACGGATTCGGGCAAAAAAGGAGGACATTGACAACAATGGATACGACAAGAATGGTGGCTATGTTTCTTGCTGCCTGCTTCTTCTTGTTTCTAGGCCTCGCTGGCGTTTTGGCGCCAAGCGAGAACCTTGATCAAGAAGATGCAACGGCTGCGACAACCCAACATGCAACAAGCAACCACACCTCCTCCTGTGCGCACGCACAAGAGAAGGACTTGCTGGAGGACCTTGAAAGAACAGTTCGGGACTCTCAGTACTGCGTACCTCAGTACGCAGACTGCTTGGTCGCCGAGCAGGCTTCCTGTCGGGCTAATCTGGCCCTTTGCCTCCTGCCTTTTTCGGAGATCGATATCTCCGCCGAGAGCAGGCTCCTTCCCCTAAAGGAGGAGAACAAGGCAAGTATCCCCGAGTGCGACTCGGACAGTCGAAAGACCTACTCCGAGATTCTCGCGCTCAAGGCACACGTTGAGGCGCAAAGGTCCTGCGCCATCGAGCACTCGAAATGTTCGGAAACGGACAACTATGAGTGCTTGAGGCGTCTGGGGACCTGCGTCTCAAAAGTCGCCAAGAGCCATCCGTTCCGGCCACCGGCCGGTGACGTGATGGTCTCAAACTGAAATCAAAAGGGCGGTCGCCTGATGCGGCCGCCCTTTCTCAAACCCTAAATTCTCTATTCCCTATGTTCCTCATGCCTTCCGGCAAATTCCGGATTTTTAAGCATTTCTTCAAGCCGTCTGTTATGGTCTTGAATAGTTTCGTTCATCTCTTTCAAAAAATCAGCATCCGGTTTCGAGCTTGCTTGTAATTCCTGCAAATAATAAAAAGCCGGAGAAGCTAAATTTCGCACTTCCGCCGTTCTATATAGATCCCAGTTTTCCATTTGAATTATACCTTCAAACAAATTTTGAATTCCGAGAACAATCTCTTTCACTTCAATGTCTTTTATATCACTCGCCTTCTCGCGAATTAGTTTCACAGCTCCATCGATTTGAGAAACAAGATTTTCTCTTCTCTTCGTACCACCAATATCTTCCATATAATCTATGTTTAATAAACCAAAAAATTTTATAAAAACTTTCCTTCCTTGTCAAATTTTAAAATCATTGAGTCTCTTCGTTTTTGAATATCTTTTTTTTAATAAAATGCTTAAAATATCCGAAAAGAAATTATTTATGGAAATATTATCTCCACAAAATTATGCAGAATTCGATCATTTTTTGATGAAAAATGCTTTGTCATCGATTTTTCAATCAAAGGATTTCGCCGATTTTAAAATTTCAGCTAAATCAAGAGAACAAAACTATTTTATTGTTGTTGAAAAAGACACTAATGGCAAAATAACGGGAGCCACACTCGTTTTCAAGATGCAACTCTTCAGAAAATATTTCTTTTTCTACTGTCCTCGCGGACCTTTAAACCTAAACGCAAACGCGCTTGCACACTTCCTTAAATCTCTCGCAAAAGAGCAAAACGCGGTTTTTCTAAGAATCGATCCTTTAACTCTCCAAAATGAAGGAACACTTTTCCCCGGTTTTAAAAAGTCACACTCTCCCCAACCCGAAAACACCCTCATATTAGATCTCACAATGCCCCTGGAAGAGATTTTAAAACAAATGCACCCGAAAGGACGATACAATATAAAAGTGGCCCAAAAAAACGACGTGGAAGTGTTTAAAAGTGAAAATCCCGAGCACATCGATAAATTTTACGCTTTGATAGAGGAGACGACAAAAAGAGACGGTTTTTTCGGCCATCCAAAGCGATATTATGAAACGATGCTTAAAGAACTTTCCCCGAAAAACATGGCATCGCTTTACCTGGCACGATATAAAGGCGAAATCATCGCGGGACTATTGGCTACTTTTTACAAGGATACGGCAATTTATTACTACGGAGCTTCTTCAAGCACTCATAGAAACGTAATGGCACCATATTTACTACAATGGACCGTTATTCAAGAAGCTAAGGAACGAGGAATGAAATATTACGATTTCCTCGGAATAGCACCGCAGAATGCGAAAAATCACCCATGGGCCGGAGTCACCGATTTCAAGCTCAAATTCGGCGGGCACATCACCTCCTACTTCCCCGCCCAAGATTTTCCTTTCAAAAAAGCCATTTATTTCCTTTTCCGAATTTATAAAAAATTCAGAAATTTTTTATAATTATTTTAAACAATATGAATAAAAATTTAGTAGCAGGTCGGGTACTCACCGAAAATGGCTTCAGTGTTGAGTTTGAAAACGAAGTTTTAAAAGCCGCTGCTTCAAAGGATTTATCCCCGGTTTTTCATAATGCGAAGGAACTTATCAATTATTTAGACGCAAAAAGATAATCGAAATAGAAAAAATCAAACTAATCGCAATCGGTAGCCACTCTCAGGTCTATTGATTGTCAGGATCAATTCCGTTTTTTCTCAAAAAGGCACTATGCTGCGCAGGCGTTCTCTCTCTTACGCTGAGATGCGAAAAATCTTTGCCCTCCAATTCTTCAAGAACCGAAATGGCCGTCATTTTAATTTGAAAAACCATTTGTCCGATTCTTCCATTTGTCACTCCCAATTCTTCGGCGATTGCCGTTTGGTTTTTACCTTCCAAAAGCCCTGAAAAAACCTCTCGTTGTTTATCCGTTTTAAGCGCCTCGGAAATTTTTGCGCAAACCTCTCGCACATAAGTGGCTTCTTCCAAATGTTGTCCCAAATAATTCCCCAAATCGAAAGAATTCTTTCCTCCCTGCATCTCTATTGGTTTGTCCATTTGATTTTGTTAAAATAAAAGTACTAAATTAAAACAGAAATGCTTTAAAAAGTCAATACGCATAATTTATCAATATGAATTACGACATAGTGATTATAGGTGCCGGTTTTGCAGGGCTTTCCGCCTCCTACCATTTTCCGAAAAACTATAAAATACTTGTAATCGATCGCAAGAAAAAGCTCGACAGTCATATCGAATCCACAGGCCTCATCACGAAGGCTACAAAAGAACTAATGGAGACATTTTTCGATCCCACGCCTTTTTTACCAAATCAGATTACAAAAATTGCGGTTGTTGGAACGGATTTCAAAAGAGTCCTTTTCTCGGACACAAAAGAGCCATGGATCTACTCAACGGACACCCCGGCCTTGCTTAAAAAAATGGCGGAAAATCTTCCCGAAAATGTCACACTTGAAATCAATTCCGTATTAAAAAATATCGAAAGGGAAACGGGAGACACCCATCCTTTAAAGCTTGAGTATTTGTCTAACGGAACCTCAAAAACCGTAAGAGCCAAGTTTTTAATCGGAGCTGACGGTTCAGGTTCTGTTGTCGCAAAAAAGACACCGGGTCTTTCTCAAAACAAAAAGCTTTTGGTGGGGTTTGAAAAAGTTTTTTATGGAAAAATTAATCTGGGAACTTCACCCGAAAAAACCGTTTATCATTTTTGGTTCGGCGACTTTTCTTTGGGCTACGGCGGCTGGCTTTCCCCCACTGTAATAAACGGAAAACAGGCTTTTAGACTTGGTCTTGCAAAACATCTAAACGAGGCTTCAACAAACAGGCTCGAAGAATTTATTAAAATTCTCAAAGAAAAAAAGATTATTGATATAGAAGAAAATACATCTGAAATTTTTAGCTTCACCTCCCCTATTCCAATTTCGGGAGCCCTTAAAAAAATCTACACAAAGGACACTTTGCTTATCGGCGATGCCGCCGGTTTTTGCGGAGCCTTTGCGGCGGACGGCATCAAGGGGGCGATTATTTCCGGAATGGTGTCGGCAAATCTCGTTCCAAAACTTCTTGAAGGCGAAGAAAACGCCCTTAATAATTTCAACGAAGAAATGCAAAAGCACAACAAAATTCTGACCTATTACAAAAAACAACTTCTTTACAGGTTTCTTTGGGATAGAATGAAATCAAATCGTTCTTTCAACCTTCTTTTCGAAATTATAAACAGGGACAGTGAGAATTTTATAAATCATTTTTGTGATAGCCGAGACAAACAAAAGAGCCTTATCGGTTTTATCGTAAAACCAAAAAACTCCTTTTTGTTAACTAAATATACCGGATCTTTATTCCTCGATTTATTCCGTTAAAACCTCGTTGCTTGGCCGTTTTCGATAAACACCTCGTCCGTCACAGCCAAAAGATCATCTTCCGCTTTCTCTCCTTCGTTATTCGTATCGATTTCAATTCCGCTGAATAAAAGCACTTTTACGCTTTCTTTTGCAGACAAAACTTTAAGTTCGCTTATAAGTCTTCCGATTTGTTCTCTCTGTGCAAAAATCGTGGTTTTTAAAATACCCAAGCCGTTTTCTTCATCGGAAATTCCGTTGTTTTCAATAATATCTCGAATGTAGGCGTGAAGCCCTAAGATGTCTCTGTCTTGATCTTCCGGCATTTCTTGTCCGTTCATTATAGCCTTATAAACGGCACAAAGCGCACCGCAAGAAGTTGTGTGTTTTTCATGACCATCGCGGATAAAGTTTCCAAAAGAATTTTCCTCCCCGTTAAAACCGATATGAGGAAAATTCCAAAGAATAAGCGACGGATCTTTAATGCTTTGAGGAAGATGGTGAACAGCCGGAGAAAGTGATCTCCAAGTGCTTCCTGGCATAAAAATTCCACCGAAAGGCCGTCTTTGATATCTGTTGTTTGCAAGATACTCATTCACTTCGCTTCCGAAATGAGGCCCGATTTCTTTAGCAACACCCTCGGAAATCGCGTCTTTCACAGCGGAACATTGGTCATCCGAGCAAAGAATCGTAGCTCCGATTCCATTAACTCCTAAAATTGCGCCTGTTTCCTGCATTTTCCCCACAGAGTCCCTGGCGAATTCGTGAGGAGTAAAAAGCTTAGCTTCTCCTAAATGGTCTTTTAAATAAAGGTTGTTCATGTTTTTCTTGTTATTTGTAGGGCAAAATTTTCTACCCCCAATTCGGAAAGAAATCAAGCCTAAAACTTTCTGTTTTGAAAGGCCGGCCTTGTTGTTTGTCCTGGAAATGTATATATATAATCAATGAAAGAAATTCTCATCGCCACACACAATCCGGGCAAATTCTCACGTTTTAGCGGTCTTATAAAGGACCTCGGGGATTACAAATGCCTTTCCCTGCTCGATATTGGCATTTCAAAAAAAAGTGGAAGAACCTCACACAACCCCGCTTGAAAACGCCCTTTTGAAAGCGCAGGAATATTTCACCTTAAGCGGTATTCCAACTTTGGCGGTGGATGAAGCCGTCACTACGAATTTTTTGCCGGAAAACGAGCAACCCGGCGTATTCATCCGAAGGGCTACAAAGGGCCGAGAACTCACCGATCTCGAAATAATCGATTTCTGGAAAAACGTTTTTCAAAAATATCCGCGCGAAGAAAAAAATTTTATTTGGAACATGGCAATCGTTTTTACTCACGAGAGCTTTCCATCGCCGAAATATACCCATCACACAAGAATAGATCGTGTGGCAAAAACTTTTTCGAAAAATTTTCGCCCCGGCTATCCGATGGATAGTTTTCTAATTTATCCCGACCAGGCTCTTCCCGTAGGCGATCTCACAGACACCGAAAAACTCTCCTCCGACAAAAAAAGCTTCAAAGAGTTTATCGAAGATTTTAAAAGCTGGATCTCTTAAATTTCCGCCTTCACAAAATCATCTTCCTCTACTCTGTCCACAAAAAGCACGCCGTCTAGATGATCGTTTTCGTGTAAAAACTCACGAGCATTTAGGCCCGAAAGAGTCATTTTCATCATTGCGCCGTTTGTGTCGTAAAATTTCACGGAAATCTCGAAGGGTCTTTTCACCTTTTTCCAAAGACCCGGAAGGCTTAGGCACCCTTCATCGTCTGTGCATTCATCCTCACTCACGGCCAAAATTTCGGGATTTACCACGGTCAGCACCATCTCGTCTTTTTGCTTGAAATTATAAATCATAGTAAACATTCGAACACTTTTTCCCACCTGCGGAGCCGCAAGCCCAAGACCGTTTGAATCTTTCATCGTCTTTTTCATCGCATTGGCGAGCTTTTTAAGAGAAGCGTCAAATTTCGTCACAGCTTGCGCTTTTGCTCTTAAAATCGGGTTATCCGTTCCCGTTAAAATTTCCAAATTTTTCATCAAATTTCCATTAAACCAATAATCAAGCCTTATTTTAGCCTCAATCTAAAAATTGCGCAAGTGTTAAAAATGTGATAAAATACTACGATAATTAACAAAAACAAAAATGTTCAAAGAAAAATTTTTACTCCAAAAGATGACGGAAAAACCGCAAAATCTAGAAGCCCCGAAAGAACAAGAAAAGAAAACGGATGATTCCATAAAGGAAAAAGCTAAATTAATGAGCTCGGAAGATATTGAAAAAAGCCTTGAAGAAGCAGATAGAAAACTGGACGAAGCAATGAAAAAGCTGGATAATTTGGGCAAATCCACTGAAGAAAAAGAAGCTGCAAAACAAAGGGGCAGAGATATTGCAAAAGATATCGTAGGCGATATTTCGGACATCGCCCCAAAGCCGGAAAACATTGCAAAACCTGAAAAGGATACGGAAAAAGAAGCCGCAAAACAAAGAGGTCGAGATATGGCAAAAGAAATTATGGGCGATATGACAAACTTAGTACCCCCTCCGAATATCACAGCATCTTTATCTAAAGAAAAAGAAAACAAGGCATAAATTAAATTTCAAAAAATAATGAGAAAACTCGTAATCGACAAAACGCCTCCTAAAGTAATTAATCCGGAAAAACTAAGAGAGTCTGTTGTTATACTTCTTTCCAATGGAGTTGATTCTTTCGCGAAGCTTTCATCGCTCTGCGAAAACATCTCCGATATTCTTGAGGCGGGAAAAATGAATCCTCCGGAAAACGAGCGACTTTCCGCACTCTCAATAGAGCTTACTGATTACCTTAGGAAATACGATTCCTTTGGCAAAAGCCACAAAATGATGTTTCCCACTCAAGACGAAAGACACTTTGTAAACTCGGCTATTCGAAGCGATAAAGATTTGTCCCTACTTTTGGAAAAACTTTCCGCGCACTTTCTCGTAAATGCCTCTGAAAACAAGGAGCTTTCAGACATTCGGAAAGACATATCGAAAAAAACACAGCTATAATAAACCTTTAAAAAGTTTTATTTAGAGGTAGATACTTTTAAGCCTTTTTCAGCTCCGCCTCAATAAACCCATCAATCTCCCCGTCAAATACGCGTTCCGGATTGCTTTCCTCATATCCCGTACGATGATCCTTCACCATTTTATACGGATGAATCACATAAGATCTCCTCTGATTCCCCCACGACATCTCCACTTTTTCGCCCTTCAAATCTGAAAGTTCTTTAGCATGCCTTTCTTCCATAAGCACAGCGAGCCTGGATTTAAGCACCGCCATCGCTTGTTCTCTATTTTGAATTTGGCTTCTTTCGTTTTGGCATTTCACCACAATTCCCGTGGGAATATGCGTAAGTCGCACCGCAGAATCCGTTTTGTTAACGCTTTGTCCACCGCTTCCACCGGACCTAAACACATCCACTCGAATATCATCCGGCGAAATTTCGATTTTATCGCTTAGATGCACCTCCGGCATAATTTCCACAAGTGCGAAAGAAGTTTCCCTGGTATGTTTTGAGTTGAACGGAGAAAGCCGAACCAATCTATGTACGCCCGATTCTCCCTTAAGGTAGCCATAAGCAAATCTTCCTTTCACAAGAAAAGAACAACTTTTTATCCCCGCCTCATCTCCCGCAGTTTTGTCTATTATTTCAACCGCAAAACCGCGTTTTTCAGCGTATCTCATATACATTCGCATAAGAATTTCCGCAAAATCCTCGGCATCCGTGCCACCCGTTCCCGAATGTATGGATAAAATCGCATTTCTGTCATCGTATCTGCCGCTTAAAAAAGTCTCAATTTCAATAGTTCTCCATTTTTTGGAAAGCTCCTCTACCATTTTTTTAAACTCCTCAGCCCCCTTCGGATCCTCTTCCGGATGCACCGAGTCGATCATTTCAAGAAGCGAGTCGCATTCGCCCTTAATGCCTTCCCAATTTTTCACGGTTTCGTTAAGCCCCGAAGCCTTCTGCGAAATTTCCGCCGCCTTATCGGTATCGTTCCAAAAGCCTTCCTCGGCCATCAAGATGTTTAGTTGAATGATTTCATGCTTTTTGTCTTCGATATTTTGGGTGGCGAAAGCCTTATCGATAAACTCCTTAAGCTGTTCCAATTCCGCCTTTATTTCGTGCATAAACAAGGGTAATATTTCCCCGTTATTATCAAGTGCACAAATACAAATGTCAACCGCGCGAAAAATACTCACAAATACGGCTTCTCAATTTGTAGGCAAAATAGTGATTGCTCTTTTGGGGCTTATGGTAGTGAAAATTTGCACGAACTATTTAAGCCTCGAAAGTTACGGAGAATATGTGCTGATTTACGAATACTTGGCCTTTTTCGGCATCACGGCGGATTTGGGCCTCTTTACAATCGCCGTTCGCGAAATGTCCAAAGAAAAAGCCGATATCCCGAAAATTATCGGAAACATCCTTTCTCTAAGGACTATAATGGTGATTTTATCTATGGCTCTCGCCTCCACCATCGTATTTTTTATACCGAGATATGAAGATTCAAAAATTCCCGTGGGCGTTGTCATCGCGTCATTCACTACGATATTAACGATTATTAACGGAACCACTACAAGCGTATTGCAAGCCAAACTCAAGATGCACCTCGCATCAATCGGCCTGATTATCGGCAAAGTGATTTCGGTGGCTTTTATGGGTTATATTGTAATTTACGGAATTCCCGAAGCAAGCGACAAAGGCTTTTATATGCTCATTTTTGCAGGCACGGTAGGCACTCTCGGCACAATTTTTTTCACAGATCATTTCGTAAGAAAAATTACGCCCTTGGTATACAGATTCGATTTTGATTTATGGAAAGATGTTCTTATAAAATCGCTTCCCTACGGCATAGCTCTCTTTTTAAACACACTGTATTTCCGAGTTGATTCCATAATGATTTCATTTATCA
>CAYODN010000035.1:0-11293 GCA_964402735.1 uncultured Candidatus Peribacteria bacterium
AGTACTTATGCTGTGAGATTTGTATCTCAAAAAGGTGGAAAAATGGCAGTACAGATTGTTCAAAATTATGATGAACTTGAGGTCTATACCATAAGAGTTGCGGATGAAAAATCCGTATTAACAGATGAAAAGAAGGTTGGCTTTTCGGGAGAAAGATCGTCGAATCCTTATTTGCAAGCTCTTTCGGTTGATGGCGTTTATCATCGAGATTTAATGGAGCCCAAAAATTCCGAATATTCAGTGGGTACTGTAAATGCGGACTTGGAAGAGTTGGCTATGTCTTCTCTAGAGGCTTCGGAACCTGCTTTGAACGGTGATGCGACGCCTTCAACTTTGGATTTAAAAGTAAAGGAATCGGATATTTCGGAAAATTCCACAAATAATATTTCCGTGGGGTCCGGAATTTCAGAGAATACTTCAGTTGGTGAGCAAGTGCTTCCTGTTCAAAATTCAACTTTGGATGTTCCTTTAGAGTCCGAGGTTTACAGGGATACTTCCGTTGTTGAATCACCCGAGAATCTTAAAACACGGGAAATGCCTTTAGTTACACAAAACGAGCTTCGTGCCGAAAGTTTTGCAGATGTGTCGGAAGTGAATGAATCACTTGAGTCCATGTGGCCGAGTGTTGCTTTGACGCCGGAGGATTTATATTTCGCGCAGATTCAAGAACCCCAAAATTTGGCTCTTGAAACGGGTTTTTCGAGTGATTTGCAATTCGGAAAAACGTATTCTTTCAAGCTTGGAACGCAGGGCCTTAGCATGGATGTTTCCAGGGATTTTGATAGAGTCGGAGTTGATTTTGGCAAATCTTCCGCTATGTCCATCGGGCTTGAAGATGGAAAATGTTTGGTGCTTTTTGTTTCAAAAGGAAAGCTTAGAAATTCCACTTTAGAACCTGGTAAGCGCGCACTCATTGAGATTGATAATCCGGGAATAGAAAATTTTTCAGGAAAAATTTATATGTCGTTTGATGCGGATGGTACTGTGAAATTCAATTTGATGGGTGTGGATGCGGAGGAGTCTTCAGCCAAAAGCAGGCCGAAGGTTGAGCTTAAAGATTTGAAAGCTCTTCCTTCTTCAACCTTTGATGATGTTTCAATAGATGAAGGCCAGTTGGCGAAACAAATGGACCAATTATCGGAATCCAGTGGACGGTTCTTCGATAAGAAAGCCAGACTTTCCGTTTTGCAATATGCCGAAACCGCTTCGGAGGAACTAAAAGCTTCTTACCGAAAGTTTTTGAAACGAATTAAATCGCCCGAACCGTTTTCTTTCACTGGAATGAAATTTTCCGAAGTGGTGAATATGGTAGCCGCTACTCCCGAGAGATTCGGATTTGAGCTCGCAGAAGTTCCCGAAATAAAGAGTTATGCCACGATGCTTGCGGAATTTGAGGCAAAAGTGGATGCTCATTTAGACGATCAAACCCAAAGAGTGAGTGTTTACAAGGCGCGAATTATTGATTTGTTTTCTTCTTATATCGATTCGGGTAAGGCCGATTTGGTTAATAGAGAGCGAAAAGATAGCGTTTCGGCTGTAAGAAAAATTCTTGGAAAATTAAACGGTAGAATTGGGGCTATCAGAGATAACAATGCGATGATGTTTGTTGTTTCCAGTTATTCAGATTTGCAGGAAATTGCGGAGAAATTAAAAACGCTTCCGGGAAAAATGTCGGGAGTTTCGTCTTCTTCGATTTCTTTTGATGTGCCGAAATTGGCCAATGTAAATCCTGAAGACTATTCCTTTAAACAATTTAAAATTTCTTTAAAACTTGAAACCGGTGATCTTGTAGAGATTCAAGTTCAGATGAGGGAGGTATTTGAATATTATAATAATGGGATCTCACTTGATAAAAATGATTTGTTAACTATTGTTTCGTTAAGCGAGGAAGAAATTGCTATGATTGATCCGAGTTCGGCTATTTCCGGAAGTTCCGAGGTGCTTATAAAGGGCCATAGGCTTTATGAAGTTCTTCGTGCCACTTCTGACAACGCGCTTAAGGATAAACTTACGAAACTAAATAATATTTTAAGCGCGAATGCGCAAAATGAGTTTGTACTCAGAAATAATTTGCCCCCGGGGGTAAATGTATTAAATTTGCCTTTTTCCCCTGAGAATGGGCCGAAGGATGGGGATTTATCGCTTGATGAGGTGAAGTCTGAGGTGAGTGTTGATAGTGTTGTTGAAGATGAAGCTTCCCCTGAAAATGCACCACTTTCGTCGAATGCTTCGAGAGGGGAGGTGGGGCGGGGGAAAGCGGAAGTCCTTGCCTCTAGGGGTGTTGCTGTGAATGAGCCGGCGTTAGGGCTTTATGAATCATCAGTTGAGGCGGTTGTGAAAACACTTGTAGATAAAGAACTTTCGGAGGGGCAGCAAAGTCTTGTTGAACTTTCTAGTACGGAAGTTGAAAACAGAATAGTGGGATTAACCAGTGTTTTGGAATTTTATAATATGTCAAAAGAGGGAACTACAAAGATTATTTCTTCTTTAATCAAAATTATTTCCACGTATTCAGTAAAAGCATGGAATAGTTTTATGAATTCAAGTCTTGTTGTTGAGTTGAGTAAACTTTCAAAAAATAAAATTAAAAAATATAATCCTAAGGATTTCAAGAATGTTCACAACAATGAAGTCGAAAAAATGAAAGAAATAGAAGAAATGGTACAAAAATACGGAGAAGGTGTCATGGTTGAGTTATTGAAAGCAAAAGATTTATATGGTGATGATATTGTAAAAATGAAAGAAATTGCTGATTTAATTTCGAAAGTTGGTTATTATGGAGAATATGGAGTAATTGTATTATTAGAAGAGGCAAAAAGTCTTTATGAAAATGATTTTGATAAGTTTAAGATTTTTGCTGAAATTGCAATAAATCAAAAGGACGGATCAGCATCCTCTACGCTGCAATCATTAGTTAAGGCAAAAAACTTATATAAAAACGATCTTCAAAAGTTTGACGTGTTTGTTGAACTTGCAAAAACTCAAAGTCGTTATGGTCTATCAGAATTGATTAATGCAAATAGTGTATACGAAAACGATCCTGAAAAGTTTGAAATGTTTGTGGAAATTTTTAAGCTTCGAGGATCAGAGGCGGTAAGAATATTAGTATATTTAAAAAATATATATGATAACGATATGGATAAGTTTAGAGTTTTTGCAAGCTTAGCAAAGGATGCTTATGGAGAAAGTACTATGTTAGTATTGGCAAGTATACAAAGTTTATATCAGAATGATCTACCAAGAATGAAGGAATTGGCCAAAATCATTCGAGAGCTTGGATATAGTGGAGGGCGGGATTCTTTAATGGAATTGTTGGAGGCTAAAAGTGAATATGAGAATGAAATTGAAAAATTTAAAGTATTTGTTGGTGTTGTGAAAAATCAAGGAGGATCTGCTGTAAGGGCATTAATTGGGGCGAAAAGTATATATGGAAATGATAAAGATAAATTCGATGTGTTTGCTGAACTTGCAAATTCTCAAGGAGAAGATGCTGTAAAATTATTAATGGATGCTGAAAGTGTATATCGAAATGATATTGAAAAACTTCGAGTGTTTGCTGTACTTGCGAAGGAGAAAGGTGAATCTGCTGTGAGGGCATTAATGAAGGCTGAAAGTGTATATGGAGATGATAAAGATAAATTCGATGTGTTTGCTGTAATCGCGAAAGAGAAAGGTGAATCTGCTGTGAGGGCATTAATGGCGGCTGAAAGTGTATATGGAAGCGAGAAAGATAAATTCGATGTGTTTGCTGAACTCGCAAATTCTCAAGGAGAAGATGCTGTAAAGGCGTTAGTTATAGTTCAAAGTGTATATGGAAATGATATTAAAAGGATGAAAGAGTTATCTAAAACAATTTATGAGGTTTCAAAAGAATATGGAGGAGAAACAGCAATAGCAGTAGCAAGCGCTAAAAATATATATGCTGAAAAAAATGAAAAACTAAAAGAAGTTGTCGGAATAATTACAGAGTTAAAAAAAGAAAATTTAGACTATTCAATAATGGCAGTAAGAGATTTGAAAGATTTATATGGAGATAGTGTTGAGAAACTTAAAGAAGTTACTGAAATTATTAAAAAAGTGGAGAAAAAACAAGGGAGGGATACTGTAATAGCGTTGGTTGATGCTCAAAGTGTATATGGAGAAGACTTCGAAAAATTTAAATTGTTTGCTGAACTTGCGGAAATACGTGGAGCAGAATCTGTTATAGCTTTAGTTGATGCTAAAAGTGCTTACGAAAATAATTTTGAAATATTTAAAACGTTTCTAGAACTTGCAGAAGAGTATGGAGAAGATGGTGTGAAAAAATTATATGATGCAAAAAAGGAATATATTGATTATTTTGAAAATTTTTCGAACACTCTGAGGTCAGTACGTGCAGTTTTACACGATTCTTCTTCTACTAAAATTGAACCAAGATCTTCAATCTATGAAGGAGTGTCAGATAAGGAAAGGGGTTTCTTATTAGATGAGGTGAAATCCGAGATTGATTCCAATAATATTGTTGAAGATGAAGCTTCCCCTGAAAATGCACCACTTTCCTCGAATGCTTCGAGGGGGGAGAGTGTTGATGAATATATTAAAAGTGAAGATCTATCTGTTCAGGAAGAAGCAAATAGTCGTCCCGGAAGGCTTGAGATGCTTTCATTGCAAGTTGAATCATTGTTTCCCGGGGAGGCCCTTGCTTCTTTGAGAGAGGATATAAAACAAAGATCTTTTAACACTCCTCAATTTGGCGAATATCACAATGAAGGCGTATTTATGGATAAACATATTGAAATAATTCTTCGCACTATTAACGATATCGCTGAGGGAAAATTCCATGAACTTGTTCCGGAAGATCTTCGAGCGAAAATGCAAAAAATTGTTTCTCAAAACCTGGAAACTTTTCAGATGTATGCTTTTCTTCATGATGTAGCTAAGCCGGATTGTCTTACTTTAAAATATGGGGATGGGAAAAAAGAGGAAATTAGCTGGAAGGAGTGGGAGGCACGCTTACCTGAAGATGCTAAGACAAATCCGATAGCGATGAAGGCTTTTTTGCAAAGTAATAATATAGCCGGTATTTCTTATTTTCATAATGAAACTGAAAAGAAAAATCATGGAAAGGCCGGAGTTGAAAAGCTTCTAGAATATGGCACAAATTTGGCTGTTCCTTCGGTTTTGTTAACTACTATTGCGAATCATGAAGTCGCGTTTCAGTTTCAAAATATTGCCGTAAAAACTTATTATAAATATTTCGGAGAACTTAGCGATGAAGAAAAAATCTGGGCGATTACAGCCTCATATACCGATACATTATCTTCTTTATCTGAGGGTGGAAGTCCTGATTTAAGTAATTTTAGATTTATGGTTGATAGTGCTCACAATGCTGAAATTATTTCGAAAGTTGAACAAGAACTGAAATCCGTTGTCGGACTTAATCCAAACAAAATAAACAATGAAATAGTTAGTCTAACAAATCGAAAAACCAGAATTGAGGAATCCGCTGATGAGTTGATTGTAAAACTAAAAAATATCTGTAAAGAAAGCAGATATAATAAATTTAAACTTGAAAAATCACTTGCTTCGCTTGTGACTCTGGCCCAAATTGATGAAGTGGCGAAAACCGAGATTCTCGCTTTAGTAGATGATAATAACGGCGAAATTAAGGACAAATCGGCAATGCAAGAAATTCGAAAGAAACTGGGGAGAGCCAATAAATTGGTTCAAGAAGCCTTAAATGACAGCGAAATTAACGAGTAATTATTGTGAAATTGTTTTGAATGAAAAGAATATATTCAGATGTGTTGAAAATAATAAATAATAAAAATCATATGACAAAAAAAACAAAAGGTCCAAATAACGGTGAATTCGATGGAGAAGTGGATGATGGCCATAATCGTCCCAGTCCCGAAAGGAAAAAACGGATACTTGATGCGATGGCAGATAGGTTTTTGAAGGTCGATAAAAAAATGCGAGTTCGTTTTTACTATTTCGATGAAGGGGATAATTATTTTATCGAAATGAGTGAGGGTGGAAAATCTTATGTATATCAGGTTCTTGAGGATGGTGAGTTTTTTGAAGATGACTATCTTCCGAATGAGGCCGCTGAAATTACAAGGCCCGCTTTTGTGCAGGGTGTTTCCAAGTGGCTTAATATGCCGGATTTTGAAGTGGACAACAACTTAACTCAAGTGATGTTTTCCGTTAAGCAAAAGATAAACGGAAATCTTGATAATTAATATTTCAATTTGAAATATTTTTCGCTTTTTAAATAGCTTAAATTTTTGGTGGGCGGGTTTTTTGAGAGTATATTTTTTAAGTCTATAACCCTCAAAAACATGTCGCTATTCGAAAACACTTTAAAACAGATTGAAAAGGCCGGTCGTACCGCAAGCATCACGGAAAAAACAATGGAGCGTCTTCGTGTTCCCGAAAGAATTCTCGAGGTAAATTTTTCTTTTGTAAACGATAAGGGTGAGCGCGAGATTTTGAAGGGTTTTCGTGTGCAACATTCAACGGCTCGTGGCCCCGCTAAGGGTGGAATTCGTTTTCATCCGCAGGTAGATATGGGTGAGGTGATGGCTCTTTCGGCTTGGATGAGTATGAAGTGCGCTGTTGCCAATATTCCGCTTGGAGGAGGCAAGGGCGGTGTGATTTTTGATCCGAGAGTGCGTTCCAAGGCTGATCTTGAGGCGATTACGAGAAGTTATACCAGGGCGATTGCTCCGATTATCGGTCCAAATAAGGATGTGCCGGCCCCCGATGTTTATACCGATTCCACAATTATGGACTATCTAGATGATGAATATTCAAAGATCACGGGTGATTCTTCGGGGGCTGTTGTTACCGGAAAATCTTTGGCAAACGGTGGAAGTGAGGGGCGAGATACGGCTACCGCTCAGGGTGGTGTTTTTGTTTTTGAAGAGTTTGTCCGTGAAAAAGGCCTTAATATGGCCGATTTGAAGGTGGCGATTCAGGGATTTGGAAATGCCGGTGGGACAATGGCAAAACTTTTGATGGAGAAAGGCGTGAAAGTCGTGGGAGCAAGCGATTCAAAGGGGGGAGTTTTTATGGAAAACGGACTTCCGGTAGAGGCTCTTCTTGATTTTAAAGAGGCTGGTAATTCGGTGGTGGATTTTAAGGCCGATGGTATGAAAGTGATTACAAATGCAGAACTCCTTGAGCTTCCGGTTGATGTTCTTATTCTTGGCGCACTTGAAAACCAGATTGTTGTCGAAAACGCCGACAGAATTTTGGCGAAGTACATTTTGGAGCTTGCAAACGGTCCGATCTCTCCAGATGCCGATGAAATTTTGATTAAAAAAGGAATAATCGTTCTTCCGGATATTTTATTTAATGCCGGTGGAGTTACCGTGAGTTGCTATGAATGGCAACAAAATCTTTCAGGTGAAAAATGGACTCGTGATGAAGTGATGCGGAAGCTTTCCGTTCAGATGAGAAAAGCCTTTGCGGACGTAAACGATGTGGCCGAGAAATTTTCCACGGACTTTAGAAACGCCGCATTCATACTCGCGATTAGCAGGATTGAAGAGGCTATGAAATAGGAAAGAAATAATTCATAAATTATTCAAGAATATTTAATTATTTTTTGCTATTTTAAATGTAGCTTGAAAATTTGCGTGATTTTATATATAATTATATATAGTATTATATATAAACACTCTATGAATTCAATTATTACCACATCCGAAGTGCAAAAAAATATAGGTCAGATCAGTAAAAATATCGGCGAGAATTTTTATATCGTTACAAATAACGGTAAGGGAAAGATGATTATTCTTCCTTATTTTGACGGTTGTGATGAATTTATGAGTGATTATCGGGAAAATTATGAAATGTATTTGAATCGCAAAAATTTGAAGGCTCGTTATAAAGAATCTTTGGATTTGGGTGAGAGTAATCTTCAAATTTAATGAATAATTTGGTGAAAAATGTTTTCGGCTTCGAGTTGGAAATATTCGATTAATCTTATTTTTGAAATCGGAAACGAAGTCGGAGAAGGTTTTTCTTGTCGCGGATATCGGATATAGAAAAAATATTTATAAGTAGTTTTTGAAAGAAAATTTTTTTAGTTGCGTATTACTTGTTGTCAGGCGCCTAAAAAAATAATTTTTAATCAAAAAACAAATGAAAAAATCTTCAAAAGTACTAACACTCGGTGTAGGGCTTTTAATGCTCGGATCTTCCGCAGCATTCGCTCTTACAAGTGAAAATACTTCTGTTTCCGATGTGTCCGTTCAAAGACCCAATCAAGAGATCTTTGAGGCTCTTGAAAATAAAGATTTCAGTGCTTTCGCTTCTTTGTATAAAGAAAAGACGGGAGAAGAGCTTTCCAATGAGGCTTTTGCAAAGATTTTAGAGCTTCATAATCTTAGAAATCAGGAAAAAACGATTCGAGATGAACTTGATGAAATGGGTGTAAAAATGCCCGGATTTGGTGGCAGAGGAATGGGAAAGGGCGGTCATGGAATGAAAGGAGATATGTCTATGATGAATACGTTAAGCGATGAGCAAAAAGCTGTGATGGAAGAGGCTCGTGAGCTTAGACGAAACGGTGACACGGAGGGGGCAGATAAGCTTCTCAGTGATGCCGGAATTGAAACTTTGCAGGGTTTTAAAAATAAGAGGGGAGATAGATAAATGGGAAAACAAAAAGGGACGGCTTATATTGGTCGTCTTTTTTTGTGATCTAAAACAATAATGTGTATAGGTGTTAAACTTTTTTTGTGAAAATCCCTTGTTTAAGCCATCGCCCCCGAGTTGCATTTGCTTTTTGAGATTAAATGTTGTGAAATGATTTGGTTGTTTGAGAGCTTTTTATGAGTTTGTTCTTTAAAAAATGGCTTGACGCTCAATTCTTTTTATGTAAAATCTTCGCAGTTGTTATCGAGGCGGATTGCCATTACGGCTTTTCCGGTTTCGGTAACCAAAAAGGGGGAATGATGAACGGTAACGAGAAGCAGAAGAATTTTCGGGAGATCCTTGTCGAGATCGATGGTTCTGCCGAAGAAGCGAAGATCGCCTATAATAAGGCGGTCGTACGGCAAGGTCAGCTATTCGATGAGATCGAGATGGTCAATGGCCAAATTGCTCGCTTTCGAGTGGAGCGGGACAATCAGCACAAGATCGGTCAGCCCATGCTCGCGATTCCTGCTGAAATCGAGATCGCGGAGCTCGAGGCCGGTCGTGCCACTCTGAGTGTGGAGATGGCGGAGGTTGAGGTTCAGATGCGGAAGTACGACGAGCGCATCGCCGGCTTGCATGCCAAGCTCTACAAGGCCATGCAGGACAACAACATCGGTATCGAGATCATCAACGTCCGCAATGCGGACGACACCATCGAAGCGGCCAAGAAGTTCTTCAACAAGGACTTCATCTAGACCTCTCCGGGGCGGTCGCCAAAAGCGACCGCCCCCTTTCTATTACATACAAAAAAATTAAATAAATCTTTTATTTCTTTATCAAAGTTTTTATTAATCCTGATAGCATTTTTGCAATTTCTAATAAATCAGAATAAATATCATTAAATAATTCATCAGTTATAAGTTTTTCAATTTTTAAAATTCTAATGATAGCTACACATTCATTTACAGATCCCTTTGATATTACATAAAAATTCTTTTTATCATTTTTACTAAATTTCCCAGCACCTTCGGCAATATTCAAAATAATACTTAAAGAGGCTCTTTTTAGTTGATCGTTGAGGTTTTTATCAGTTTTTGAGCTAGATAAAACCTTCAAGACTTTTGAGTATTGAAGCTCCGCTTTTTGGTATACTGGAAACTTTTCGAAATCGAACATATATTTTTAATAGAATTATTGTAATTTGCGTTCATTTCTCCCTTAATTCTTTTTCTTAATCTTAATTCTTATTTCTTAAATTTTCGATCCAAAAAGAATTAAGAATAAGATTTAGTTTAAGAATTGAGGAAAATTTTCTACGAAAATTTTTGGTGGGTCAGCAGGGACTCGAACCCTGGACCAATTGGTTAAGAGCCAACTGCTCTACCAGCTGAGCTACTGACCCACGTCTTTTTTTTGCGTGATAAAATTAGCATTTTTGCTTTTTTCAATCAAGCAATAATTAAAACACCACATTTTCTTTATCTTTTGTATCTTAATGTTTTGGCTTTTGTTTCGTATTTTTATATACTTCTCAGAGTATAACCTCATTATATTATGAAAAAGTTTTCAATCTTTTTGGCTATTACTTTATTGCTAGGTCAGTTTTCGGCTTTTGCAAAGTCTGATACGGTGGTTGATTCTCAAACTGTTACGGTCCTTGAAAAATCTTTTCCCGATGTCCCAAACTATCACGATTACTATGTTCCTATTTCGTTTCTTACAAAAATCGGCGTATTCAAGGGCTACGATGATGGTACTTTCAAACCCGAGAATCCTATTAATCGAGCAGAAGTTCTTAAAATTATTTTGAAAAGTGCCGGAGTCGCCGAGACGAATACTTTTTCAAATGCTTTTCCCGATGTGAAAGCCGGGGACTGGTTCTTTCCTTATGTGTTAAAAGCAAAAGAAATCGGAATTGTAAACGGCAATCAAGATGGCACTTTTGCTCCAAACAGGCAGGTAAATCTTTCCGAGTTTTTGAAGATGATGCTCAATGCAAATAGTGCGAATTTAAATAATCTCGATTTAAGCAATGTTGCCGGAAATGTAAAAGCTACAGATTGGTTCGCTCCTTATGTGGCTTATGCTCTAAGTGTCGGTATTATTTCCAAGGATCCTTCTGGTAACGTAGATATTTCAAAGGCCCTTACAAGAGGAGAAGTGGCTAATATGATTTATTTACTTACAATGATCAAAAACGCCAATAATTCCGCGGTACTTCTTGATCAAGCTAAGGCTCAAATTCTTCAAATCGATGTTTATGTTTCCGCTAAAAAGGTACAGAGTGCAAAAATCGCTTCCGAGCTTGCCATAGATTTAACCCAACAACTTTTAAAGCTTCTTCCTGAAGACAAGGCTGTGCTTAGCCTGGCAAAGATTGCAAAAGCCTACGACTTCTTGGTTTCTTCTTTTATTTTTGGAATTCAATCGAATTATTCCGAGTGTCGAAATTATGCGAACTTGGCTATAGAAAAGGCCAACGAGGCTTGGGAAGTAGATAATTCAGTTCAACCTATTGCAAAATATATCAAAGATAAGGCAAACGAACTCATACTCCAGGTGCAAGGAAAATAATCAGATTCAATTAAAAGAAGCCTATTTTAAGGCTTCTTTTTGTATAGCAGGAAACCCCGGATAAGTGGCCAATGTTTTAGTAATGAGATTG
>CAYODN010000036.1:0-11177 GCA_964402735.1 uncultured Candidatus Peribacteria bacterium
ATAAAAGTTTTCAAAGCCGGAAAAAAGTCCGAAGAAACCCCTGATGGACTTGGTGAAATTAAATCTCTTCGAAAAGTCGACAAAGAGGTGAAAGAAGTAAACGAAGGAAACGATTGCGGTATTAAATTCGTTGGTGATCCGATTGTTGAAGAAGGCGATATCTTGGAGGCTTATGTTATCGAAGAAAAAAAACGCAATTTATAGAACCGTTTAAAAAATTAGAAATAAAAAATTATTATGCGATATAGTAAATTATTCGGTAAAACAAAAAAAAGCATTCCTTCCGATAAAGACAGTGTAAACGCAAGGCTTCTCACACAAGCCGGATTTGTAGAGAAACTTTGTGCCGGTGTTTATAATTATTTGCCTCTCGGACTTCGAGTTCTAAAAAAAGTGGAAAATATTATTCGAGAAGAAATGAACGCTTATGGCGGACAAGAGGTACTTATGCCTGTTTTACACCCTATTTCCATTTGGGAAACAACCGGCAGATCAAAATCAATGGACGAAATCCTTTTTAGATCCGGACCGGACAAGGAATTTATTTTGGGACCTTCACACGAAGAAACGATTACACCTCTGGCGGGTTCTTTTATTAAATCTTACAAAGACCTTCCTACAGCGCTTTATCAGATTCAGGAAAAATTCAGGTATGAGGCGAGGGCTAAATCCGGCGTACTTAGGGGACGTGAATTCGGTATGAAAGATCTTTACAGTTTTCACACCGATGAAAGTGACCTTGATTGTTATTATGAAGGGATGAAGGATGTTTATAGTAATGTTTTTAGAAGGTGTGGCCTTAAATCTTATATTATCGAGGCTTCGGGTGGCGCTTTTTCCGATAAATTTTCTCATGAATTTCAAATACCCACCGATGCTGGAGAGGATACAATTATTTTATGCGAAAAGTGCGGTTTTGCTCAGAATCTTGAGATAGCGACCGGAAAGATTTTGGAAGAAGAAAATAAGGAAGAGGAAAAAGCTTTAAAAATGGTGGAGGCTTCTCATGGCCCTTCGGTAGAAGATACAGCAAAATTTCACAACACCACTTCTTCAAAAGTGCTTAAAAGTGTGATTTATGAAGTGGAAGAAATTGGGCTTCTTGGTGTGCTTATTCGGGGTGATTTATCGATAAACGAACTTAAACTCGAGAAATACCTTAAAAAAAGACTTCGACCGGCAAGTGCCGAGTCTTTGAAAGCCGCCGGTCTTGTTCCGGGTTTTATTTCTCCCGTATCCAATCCAATAAATATCCCATTTATCGCCGATCACTCCGTTTCGAATGTTAAAAATTTCGTAACGGGAGCAAATGTTTTAAACTCCGATTTTGAAAATGTAAACATTGGAAGAGATTTTATTATCAAGGATTTTACCGACTTGGTCGAGGTGAGATCAGGATTTAAATGCCCGAAATGCGAAAGCTCTCTTGTAGAAATAAAAGCCATAGAGGCGGGAAATATTTTCAAATTGGGAACTAAGTTTTCAGATGCCTTTAATTTGAAATATTTGGATAAAGACGGCGTACTTAAGCCTGTTGTGATGGGTTGTTATGGAATCGGCACAACAAGGCTTGTAGGTACAATTGTTGAAGCCTGCCATGACGAAAAGGGCATGATTTGGCCGAAAAGTGTTGCTCCTTATTTGATTCACTTGGTAAAAATAGGTAACGATGAGGCTTTAAACGAATCCTGTGAAAATATTTACAAATCACTTCTTAAAAAAGGTTTTGAAGTTTTGTTTGATGATAGAGATGAATCGGCAGGACTTAAATTAAACGATGCCGATCTTATAGGCCTTCCTCTCAGAGTTGTTTTGAGTAAAAGGACTCTTTCCGAAAACAAAGTGGAAATTAAGGAAAGAAACAAGGAAGAAAACCTTTTGATAGACATTGCCGAACTCGAAAAATTTATTTCTAATTTCGCAAATACTTAATGAAAATTGTTCTACTCGTGAAAAACGGACTTCTTGGAAATATTTTTTTAAAACATCTTTCTTCATTTGAGGGCGATAATAAGGTTTTCGCCTTTGGACATGCTGATTTGGATGTGCTTGATTTTAAAAAACTCGAAGATACCGTTTTTACGCTTTCTCCCGATTTTGTTATAAACTGCACCGCTTATACCGATGTAATAAAAGCGGAAAAAGAAGAAAAGGACTTAGCTTTAAAATTAAACTGTGAAGTTTTGAAACACCTTTCTTCGGTCTCTAAAAAGACGCAGTCAAAACTCATACATTTTTCAACAGATTATGTGTTTGATGGAGAAAAAGGTGATTTTTATGACGAAACCGATGAAACAAATCCGCTCAACTATTACGGACTAACAAAACTTTTAGGCGAAAAAGCCATCATTGATTCCGGCTCCGATTTTGCGATTGCTCGTACGGCTTGGCTTTTTGGACCAAATGGAAGAAATTTTTTAGATAGGATGATTGAACTTTCAAAAACCAATCCCGTTTTAAAAATAGTAAACGATAAATTCGGCTCCCCTACTTATACTTTCGATTTGGCAAAATCCGTTTTAGAAAATTTTGTTTATAATAAGGGAGAAAATGGGATTTTTCATATTGTAAACGAAGGTGTTTTATCAAGATATGAAGAGGTGGTTTTGGCTTTTGAAACGAAAAATATTTCTCACGAAATTATTCCCGTTTCAAGCGATGAGTTTCCTTCTATCGCAAAAGTGCCGAATTTCGCACCACTTAGAAACAACAAATTAGAAAAACTCAGATCTTGTAAAGAAGCCATTCAAGCATATTTATCTTAAATTATATGAATCACAAGGTTGCTGTTGTTGGAAATACCGATATTACGCATATTATGAGCCTAAACAGCTTATTTAAAGATGCTATTTTGCCCAGTTATTTAAATAATTTGAGTGTTTCTTTCCAACCGGAAGTGGAAGAGCTACATCTTGGCGGGGCTGCTTCGGATGTGGCTTATAATCTCAATTTACTTGGAATTACGCCTTATTTATTTTCAGTTCTCGGCACAAATTATAAAGAGTTTTTCGATAGATTCGAGAAAAACGGCATAACAACAAAATATATTGAGCTTCACAAATCTTTGATCAGTCCATCTTCTTATATTTTGAACGATAAAAACTTAAACCAAATTACAATTTTCTCATCCGCTTGCACACTTGATCACGATTATTGTATGGACTTTAAGGATCTTTCAAAAGAAGACATTGATCTTGCTATTTTGTGTTCGAATACACAAGAAAGAATGATAGCTTTTTCGAGGGATGCTCAAAAACGTGGTATCCCATATATTTTCGATCCGGGACAATCCATTACTTCAATAAATGATGAGAATTTATATGAATTAACTTTTAATTCGATAGGGGTAATTGTGAACGCATATGAATTTACTTTGATGCTTAGAAAGCTAGGAAGATCCGTGGAGGACCTTACCGAGCGACTTGATTTTGTGGTTAGAACCAAAGGACTTGAAGGAAGTGAAGTTTTTACAAAAAATCACACTGATGCCTCAGTTCCTGCCATTCTGGTAATGAATGCGGAACCCACCGCTTGTGGAGACGCGTTTCGCGCCGGATTTTTGCTTTCCTATTTGGAAGATAAAGAAAATTTTGAAAGGGCTTTAAAATACGGGACTGTCGCTGCATCTTTCGCTCTCGAAAAGCCCGGAACGCAAAGCCATAAATTTACTTTGGATGAATTTTTTGAAAGGGTTGAGGATCATTTTCCGGGGACTAAGTGTTGATTATTCAAGCGAAAAAGTTTCCAATTTATTTATTGAAGATTTCCTAAAATTCTCAATTTTTTGAAGGATTTGCGTTTTGTTTTTCTCTAAGTATTTTAACTTTTCTTCCAGATTTTCAGCAGTGATGTCCTTTTGATAAATTAACAAATCTTTAAGCCCTGCGTAGTCCAAAAATGTGTCGATTTTTTTTGCGTATGAAACGGCGATAAATGGTGTGTTTGTGATTATGGCACAAATGATAGAGTGAAGCCTCATACAAATTGCCAATTTTGCCACTGAAAACTCCTTTAATACCTGTTCCGGGTTTTCGTTAAAACAAATTTTGCTAGTATCGAATTTTAATTTTGCAGCAATTTTCTCGGAAATTATTTCATCATTTTCGAGTCCCGTTTCAAAATTTATGAAACGAATATTTTCTTTTGTTCTCAAAAAATTCGATAATTCTTCAATAAAAATCTCATTAATATTGTCTATTTGTCTTAAAGAAAGTATAGTGTTTTTTCTTTCATTTTTGTCTTCGAATTCAATCAATAACGCAGGATCGCTTAATATTTTTGTCTCTTTTTTAAGCCCGAATTCCTTTAAAATTTCGCCGGAAATTTCGTCTCGAAGGTAAATTTTTTGTGATTTTTCGAAAATAAAAACTATCAATTTTTTGATAAAAAATGGGGCTTTATCCCCTACGCTTTGGCAAAAAATTATTAGAGGTTTTTTGTAAAAAATTGCAAATATAGCCTGGATTCCCCAAATTATATTAGCTTTTAGGGAAGGCCCTCCGAATAGATTTCCTCCGCCGAGAAGAAAAAAATCGCATGATTTCAAGGCCTTTAAATTGGATTTTTTTAAAAAAATGAAGGCAAAAAAGCTTTTTAATCCCGCCGGGAATTTTGGGTGGTGGTGAAGTCCATATTTCTCATTTTTATGTTCGGAAAGTGCTTCGATTTCGAAACCTTTTAGGAGTTTTTTCGCACCCATTAATATTAGTTCATCGCCAATATTTTTAGCTCCGTAATTTCCGCAAATTAGTATCTTTTTCATTTTTTAATAAAAAGGACTTTCTATGAATTTCACTTCTTCCGATTTCAGCTATTATTCTTCTGTGTTCTCTTGTGCCATAGCCAACGTGTTTTTCAAACCCATATTCCGGATACTTTTTGGCATATAGTATTGTCATCAGATAATCTCTTGTAACCTTCGCCAAAATCGATGCTGCCGAGATTGATTTTACCCTTAAATCCCCTTTTACGACAGTAATATACTCGCATTGCATTATTTGTTTGTCGATTCCATCGACAAGCACTATTTCCGGCTTAATCTTAAGGTTTTTAAAACATTGTTCAAATCCAAATCTCGTGGCCGCCGAGATGTTTAATTTATCTATAATTTCGCTTGGGACAATGGTAATTGCAAAATCCATGCATTTTTCTATTATTTCCGGGAATATTTCTTCGCGTTTTTTAGCGGTAAGAAGTTTTGAATCGGTAAGGCCTTTAATTTTAATTTTACCTTCAAAAATTACCATAGCACAAACCACGGGTCCCGCAAGTGGCCCTCTTCCAGCCTCGTCCGCACCGGCCACAAAAAAAATGCCCTTTTTCCTTAGTTGTTCTTCCAGGTTTAATATTTTTGGAGAACGGAGGGGCATTTTTGTTTATTTATGCGTTTACTCTTTTTTTTCTTCTTCCTTTGTTTCTTCAACCGGTGTTTCCACTTTTGGTTCTTCCGCCGTTTCGACTACTTCAGGGGTTGTGTTTTCCGTAGATTCTTCAGCGACTACTTCAGCTTTTGCCTCCTCAACTTCTTTTTCAAAATCTCTTGAGCTGTTTTCGATATCTTGGTTTAGTAATTCTTCTCTCATTCTTGCCGATTTTCCGAATCTTTCTCTCAAATAATAGAGCTTTGCTCTTCTCACTTTTGCCGATTTTACCACTGTGATTTTATCGATATTCGTTGAATGCAGCGGAAATGTTTTTTCCACTCCAACTCCGTCTGTTACTTTTCTAACAGTGATAGTTTTGTCTGCGCCAAAGCCGCTATTGATTTTAATCACCATACCTTCATAAATCTGGATTCTTGTTTTATCGCCTTCTTTTATTCTCTGGTAAATTTTTACCGTTACTCCGGGGCGAATATCAGGCATTTGTTTTTTAACAGCCAACTTTTGTACTTCTTGTAATAAGTTCATCTTAGTAATTTAAATTTGCGGACTTTAATATATATAAGGATTTATCTTAAATCAAGCGTTTTTTAGGCAATTTCGGCTAAAAAACCGGTTAATAAACAATGTTTTTTATTGGAATTTTGTTTTCCGGGTTTTGGGTGAGGTCTTTAATAAATCTGTCGTTTAAATTGATTCTGTATCTGAAATCTTCTTCCGAGATTATCGCGAATTTTACCGGGCGTACCGTTGAAAGCTCGTGGTTTAGATAATGAGTGAGCCTTTCCCTATCAACTTTTCCGACTATTAACATATCGACCGGATCAGTTGGCTTATCAACAAAAACCCCACTTAAAACCAGAAGGCTTATTTCACCGTATTTCTCGAGTTCCTTTGATATATCCATGTCGCCTGACATTGATTTTTTTATTATGCCCTTGAGTTCCGGATAGATGAAAAAGGATTTATTAACAACATAGTATTTTTTTCTGTTTTTCAGTTTTGATTTTAGAAGGCCCGCCCTTTTTAAATTATCAAGCTCCCTCCTGACGGAGTTTATTTGCTCATCGAGTTTTCTGGTGAGTTCGCGGATGTAAAATTCCTCATCTTCGTTTAAAACAAACAGAGAGAGGAGTTTTATCCTCGTATTTGAGGTAAAAATCCTTTTTAGCATACCTTGTTGTTAGCCCTTACGAATACAAAATGTATTCGTAAATAAAAGTATACGGTTCCAAATTAAAATGCAATAAAATTTTTGTTCAAAACACTAAAATGCTGTGTTTTCTTCGTCTTCTTCGGTGCTATTGAGCAATTTTTGTATAAATGCGTGGTAAAAAGCTCCGGTAAGAATTCCCATTACCGCTATTCCCAGGATTACGATGGTTGGATTTGAGTCGATCGGGAAAAAGAAGAACATAAGATTTGAACAAGAAGATCCGATGTTTTCAAAACCGAGTATTAGAAT
Organism: uncultured Candidatus Peribacteria bacterium; assembly: GCA_964402735.1. Classification (GTDB taxonomy): domain Bacteria; phylum Patescibacteriota; class Gracilibacteria; order UBA1369; family LOWO2-01-FULL-3; genus JAVEWJ01. Next base: position 6,847 of record CAYODN010000036.1, read on the forward strand.
CAGTACCGTTAGAAGTACGGACATTACAAGGTAAAATGTTTTCATTTTTTTATATTAAGGCTTTATGAGGCAAATATTTGGTCGAAAAACTTTTTTATAGCGAGCCTGTTTGTAATCGTGGCTTTAAGGCTTCCTTTTTCAAAATCTTCCATAATCTTTTTGTGATCTTTATCCGGGTAGTATTTTTTGATTTCGGAAAGCTCATTTTCGATTTCTTCGTCCGAAACGGTGATATTATCCAGCTCCATAGCCTTTCTTAGTGCAAGGCGTGCTTTGAGTCTTTTTTCGGCTTCTTTTCTGTGCTTTTCTTTGAAAGCCTTTTCGTCCGTATTGTTTTGTTTGTAGAAATCTTCGAGAGTCATTTTGGAGTGCTCTAGGCGGTGTTCAAAGTCGTGAACGATATACTCCGTCTCTTCATCAACCATTTCCTCGGGAAGGTCTACGGTGAAGGCTTCAATCAGTTTTGATATATATTCGTCTTCGGCTTTTTGTCGGCCTTCCATCTTTTTTTGTTCCAACACGGCTTCTTTAAGCTCTTTTGTGAATTCTTCAACGCTTTGTTTTTTTGCGCTAATTTTTTCAACCAGTTCTTCATTTAATTCCGGCATTTCAGGTGAAAATACAGACAAAATCTCGGTTTTGAAGGTGAGAGTTTTGTTTTGGAAATCTTTCTTGTGGTAATCTGCAGGGAAAAGTACTTTTAAATCCTTTTTATCGCCTTTTTTAAGGCCCTCGAGCTGATCTTCGAAAGATTTAACAATCATTCCTTCACCGAGAACAATCGGGTGATTTTTGGAAGCTGTGTTTGCAACCGGCTTATCTTCATCATCAAATCCTTCAAAATCGAGCTCCACTCTATCGCCATTTTTGGCCGGAGTATCCACTTCGTTCCATTTGATATGGCGTTTTTTGAAATTTTCGATGATCTCCGAAAGTTCCTTTTCCGACACTTCCGGTTCTTCCATTTTCACTTTTATCGATTTGTGGTCTTTAAGAGTGCCTTCAGGAAAAACGGCTACTGTAAGGGTATATTTGAATGGCACTTGGCTATCGACTTGTAAAGATGGACGCGCAATTACATTCAATTTTTCTTTTAAAATAACGTCCACATAGTATTTTTGGATGGCTTTTTCCTTGGACTCCTCGGAAATGTAGGTTTCGCCCAGCTTTTGAATGAGCATTTCCTCCGGTACATGGCCTTTTCTAAAGCCTTTTATTTCGACTTTTTCAGAAAGGTCTTTAAGAGTCTCCGCTCTGTATTTAGCGATATCTTCTTCGCTTAATTCAAAAGAAATTTGGATTTTCGACTTTTCCAGCGGTTTAATTTCGTAATTCATTGTTTTTTTGGCTAATTTGTTTGATTTTACCCAAGCATTATATTTTAAACAATTGCCTTTGCAAGGGATTTGTGGTAAAATGATGAGAAAATAAAAACAAAAAAATGTTTGAGAAAAGGTTTGTTTATCTTAGGGGGCCTGATGAGGATTATTCAAAAGATATGAAAGGGCTTTTGATGGGAAACGCAGAAAGAGACCAAGATCTTACGGTAAATGAAAATTTCGGAAGACCGATTAACAATCCGGCGGAAGAGATTGAATTGCCGAAAATTACAGATATTAGAGAGAATACCGGAATTTCCGCAAGCTCTGTTATTAACAGCGTGAGCCCTTCGAAATCTGAATCTGCTGGATCTAGTAGTATTTTAGGAAAGAAACTTGAGGTTCTTATCGAAGAGCAAAATGAAGCTAAAACAACAGAACCCGGATCTAAAAATAAGACAAAAAATAGTGAGTTTTTTGGAGGTCCTATAAATTTACAAGTAGAAGATACCGAAACTATTGGTTCTTCAGGAGAAATCACTGAAGACTTTGCTGCAAAGAAGAATGAAAAAGGTACTGAAGTTGGTTCCGAAAAGACCGAAATTGCAACATCTCCTGAACCTAATGCGGAAGTCGTTAAAGAAAATACCGAGAAAGAGGCCGATAATACAACAGAAGTTGCTTTGGAAGTAGCTTTGGCGGAAAAAAACATTGAGCCAAAGGTGATAGAAAAAAGAAAGAATTTTGAAAAATTACGCATACTTCGAAAGCGAAAATTAAATGATAGAATTAAGACTTTGCGGGAAAATCCCAAAAAGGCACCTTTATTGGACCAAAAAGATTTACGAGATTTATTTACGGCTTTTAGGGTGAGAAATTCAAAGGGAGAAGTGAAATATCCCTTTGAGGGACTTAAGGTTTCTCAATATATTGACCAAAAGCCGGTAGATTTGGGATTTAGACTTTTAGGCTTGAAAGATCAACTTCCGAAGTATCTGATTTTAGCCAAACTTAATATTTCAACGATAGTTGGTGTATCTATCGATCAAACGAAACTTGAAGAGGCTAGAAGGATTCTTGCGGAATTTGAAAAGAATAAAGGTAAAAAAGTTATTGATGATGCCGTATATCAAGCATCTATCGATAATGAGAAGAAACTTTTGGATTACAAAAAGCAAATCGGTGAACTCTCGGGCACGGAATATCGAAGAGAATACAAAAAACTTTTAGAAAAATCCCGAGAACTTAATGACAACGGTATAAAAATCAATTTCAGTCAAAACGCATTTATATCCTCGATGCTCGCCTCTCCGAGTCTATCGTATTTGGGAAGTAAAAAAGAAAATGCGAAGTCCGTTGTGGTAAATAAATGGAAAACTTTCTGGAAAACACGAGAGCTTAGACGTGGAATGCTCTTTTCCGGGCTTAAAAACGCCGTACTTTTTCCTCCGAGATATGCTCTTAAAGTACCGGCCTATCTACTAGGATATAATTTTTTCAGGAATAGAATCAGAAAAAAACACAATCTTAGCCCTATTACCATTTCCAGCGATTTAAGAAAGGATTTCGAAAAATGGGGTAAAGGTTTTGAAGAGTATAAAAAGGCGCCGGAAGAGGCTAAAAAACAGCTTGAAAAAGCCCGATCTTTAAGAAATTTCGACGAAAGATTTAAAGACAATGAATCTGTAATCCGAGCAAATATCGAAAAAGGGCTTCCGCCTCCGGTTTCCGTTGATGAAAAAATATTTAAATGAATTTTAAAATGAATTTAAACGAAAACTCATACAAAGATTATATAAACGCTAACAGTTTTTACGATGGAGTGATGGACAGGCTTGGTATTCCTGAAGAAGATTTGGTTTTTAGGCTTGAGGTACAATTTTTGTTTGAAAAGGCCTTGTCCGAACACGTTTCAATTTCAACTTTAGAGCTTGCGGACGATTTTCACTTAAATGCACTTTTGGCTTACAAGAGTCGTTCTTACGAAATTGCTCCACTTCTGACGGATTCAGAAATTATTATGGAATTTCTTGAAACATACAGCGACCTAAGACAACAGGTTTTTGCAACTGTTCCCGGTTTTATCGATGATTTCGTTTCCGATTTCAATAAAATTTTTAAAACAAATGGAAAATAGACTTATTTATAAAGTGCCCGGCAACTCACCCGACAATTCGCCCCAAAATCCGGAACCGCTACAGAGTGCGGTTGATCTTGAGGCCAAAAAAAGTATGGTTCAACTTCAAACTCAAACCGATGTTTCCGGGATTTTGAGCGAAGAAGAAATCTCAGCGAAAAAGAAGGAAAGCGATATTTTGTATGCTAAAACTGAAATCTCAAAATTTGAAAATACTTTTAATTCAAGTGATTTAGATAAAAATTTATCCGATTTTGAAAAGGCTTCTACTCAGGCGGAAACACAAATTAAGCCGATGACTCTTCCTCTTTTGATGGAAAAAACTAAAACTGATTACAAAAATTGGAATGTTTTTTCTAATGACGGACTAGCTCAAGTTTTTGTTGAGCTTAAGGCTTTAAATGTTGACACTGAGTCCCCTTTTTACAAATCGCTTTTTTCAATTTTGTACAATGCAAATTCGCTTGTTGATTCCGGTTATTTTGATGCCGATTCAAAATCCGGCCTTTTTGCAAACCCGATCGGAAACGAATATGAAATCAGCCAAATGAATTTTCCCGATAAAGGGTTTAACGGAAAACTTTACATTGAGGCCTTTAAACACCTACTTAAATTACAACAAAAACTTCTAAGTGTTGATTTGGATAACGCTGTTTCAGAAGAACAATCTTGGGGCGATAAACAGGGAGATAAACTAAACGGCTTTATCGGCGACGTTGTGAGCGATGTGCAAACCGCTTTCAAAGAGAAAAATGTTCCAAAACTTTTACTTTACGGACTTGGCGGGTTTTTGGCATTTAAGGCAGGAGGAGAAATCTGGGGAACTAAATTCGGAAAGGGTGGCGTTTATGCTGCGGGCCTTGCCTCGTTAATTT